>CBDUVK010000202.1:0-5575 GCA_965370645.1 uncultured bacterium | reverse complement strand
ACCAGGGAGTAATATAATGAAATTTGACCCTCTTCTTGCGAATTGGGAAGTGAGATTTGAAGTTCCGCTGCATTTTTATATTCATCCTGAATCGTGGAATCAGGTTCGGAAGTGTATTCAGTGAGATCAAACTGTTTCCTCAGATTATAGGAGAGAGAATTACCCCTTTGCTCGATTTTTCTGATTTTTATATTCTTATTGATGAGAAATTTTATCTCATTTACAAATTCGGTGGCTTTAAAACTCACATCATTTTCGATTCTGACCATATGCTCATCCGGCGAAATGACGATTTCCATAGATTGTTCTGTAAAACTCACTTTGGCTTTTCCGGCCATGATTAAAGGGGTGATTATCAGGATCAATGGAATGATAAGCTGCAAAATAATAATTGATTTTCTCATGGTCATCCTTTCATGGGTATTATTTTTTGAGGGCAATTGATCCGACCTGTTTGATGAGGGAATGATTCGCCGGAAGATAACGTTTCATATAATTACGACTTATTTCCCAAAAGCGGCTTGATTCTTGTGATAATTTTTGGTAGTAAGCCATATTGCCCTTTGACCAATATATATTGGCTAAAACCTCATCCCAGTTTTCATATTTGAGAAGCATAGAATTAAACAGGGTATCGGCAAATTGATAGTTTTCAGAATTCACAATATAATTTTCAAATGAGCGATAACCACTCAGCTCAAAGGGATTTTTCATAAACATTTCATTATAGAGAGATTCGATTTTTTCAGATTGCATGGGAGAACTATAGAATTGAATCAGGTCCAGGTAACCATCTTGCAGATCGGGAATTAATTGGATTGATTCATTTATTATTTCCAGAAACCGATCGTACTCACCTAGTTCTTTTAAAGAATTCGCTGATATTCGCAATGCATCGTATTTCAGATATATATCTTCCCCGGGAAAGTGTTTAATGGATGCCTGTGCATAATTGTATGCCTGGGTATACAGCTTTTTTTGGAAATTGATTTCTGCTAATCGATAGAGTGATATGGGATCTGAAATTGATTTTGTAACATTTCTTTGATAATATTTTTCCGCCAGTTCCAGCTGGTTGTTATTTGCGTAATAATCACCAAGCCAGCGACATGTGTAGAAATCCTCATACCCTTTTATGTCAGCCTGGGAATAATAGGTAAAGATTTTTTCTTCTAAGATTTTTATATTATTAGGTTTAGCAAATTCAAAATTATTGAGGTCTTGCAGCTGAATGTCATAATAATCACCTAAAAGTTTGTAAATATATGCATAATCCGGATTTTGCTGTAGCAAGTTTTCAAGTATGCGCTGAGGATACCTTAAGCGACCAATCCTGATATTATTGGGCTTCGAATTGTTCAAAGCTGGTGTTACCTGTTCCGTGTCCTTAAGGAGAAAAAATTCATAATTTTCATGACGATAGTAATGCGTTAAGCCATTGGCAATCATCATAGTGGTTAGATCCGGTCTCATTCCGTGCTGTTCAATATACTCTTCCAGAAATATATGGGCGGTAGCATAATTCCCTTTTTGAATCAGACTGTTTACCTGTTGCAGGAGGAGCAGGCTGTCAGCTGGCTGGGATTGTCCCAAAATAGAACTGATCCAAATAGTCAGGAACAGATAACTTAATAGTAAATATCCGGAGAAGGATGATAGTTGGAAATGCTTTGGACTGGTGGATTTTATAGATTTTATATTCATTGAGGATTATTTCTCTGTTGTTCGCTAACGATTTTTTAAAAGTTTATTTATAGTCAGATACTATGGGTGTCGTGATTATTATTCTAAAAAAAAACACCCGCTATATTGTTTTTATAATATATTGTAATTATTGCTTATAGCCTATTTTTCTTAAAAATTCCTTGCGGATCTTGATGTCTTCAGCTGTTTCAATCCCCAGAGGTGAATTTCCGTCCAGTACTCCCAAAATTGCACGTGAGTCAGATGATTCAGCAATAACGACACCGGTGGGATTCGCGGTTGCACAGAAGATATGACAAACTTCCGGGACTAGTTTAATTGCGTTTAATACATTTATAGGAAATGCCCTGTCCAGGAAAACGATAAATGAGTGGCCGGCCCCGATTTTCATGGCATTTTTCTGTGCCAATTTTATCATCTCTTCATCAGTACCGGTCCATCTTACCAGCCGGTCCTGTGAAGCCTCACAAAAAGCCACTCCAAATTTAACACCTGGCACACTCTGGATGATAGCTTCATAGACATCTTCGACTGTTTTGATAAAATGACTTTGGCCCAGAATAAAATTAATCTCTTCAGGTTTTTCAATTTGTATAATTTTCAGGTCCATGTAAACCTCCAGTCTGATGAGTGACCAATTTAAAAATGAATCGGTCGTTATGCAATACAGGATAACAATGATTAAACCGGAAACTTTATCGAAGAAGTGTGTTTATCACTACCTTCTCTTCTGAAATTAATCGACTGGCATACGCATAATTTTCTTTAGTGCCAATATCTATCCAAATGTCCTGGTGGAGATAGATGTTGATCTTCTTATCTTCCCGAAGTGCAATTTGGAAAAAATCGCTGACAACCGATGAAAATTCCAATTTTAGGTAACTTCGTGCTTCTGGTGTCAGAATATAGTACCCCATAAAAATTCCGGTGAGGTCATCGGGATCTGGCTCCATTTCTTTAAGTAAAAAACCGATGAGTTCATCCTTTTCGTTGTAACGGACCAGAGCATAATCATGATAGTTTTGCGAAGGCCAGACTGTTATTGCAGAGATTGATTTATTATTTTCATAAAATGTGAGAAAATCCCGAAGTGACAGATCGGAAATAATATCAGAGTTTACCACAATGATCGTTTCATCCCGGAAAAAATCTTCTGCCTTTGCAATTCCGCCACCGGTTCCCAGAATTTTAGGTTCTTCACTATATAAAATTTCAACATCTGAATGGGGATGCTGCCCCAGATGATCTTTAATAATCTTGCCATAGTAATGTAAATTTATGATAATTTGTTTAATCCCGATTTTTTTTAATTTATGTATCTGGATATCCAGAAGCGTATACCCATCTATTTTCAATAAAGATTTCGGCTTTTTCTTGGTTAAATGACGTAAACGACTCCCATAACCAGCCGCCATGATCATTGCCGTTTTAATCGCGTTTTTTTGAGTCATAAATGATATTTCCCTATTGAGTACAGTTGTTTACATCTGACAATCTTATTGATTTAACTGATACAGCGAACTAAATTAATTTAAAGATAATTAACGGTTAAGGAAATAACTTATGAAACGTATTCTGGTGACCGGGGGTGCCGGATTTATCGGTTCTCATTTGTGTGAGAGACTTTTGGGTGAGGGGCACGATATTATCTGTCTGGATAATTTTTTTACCGGATATAAAAGAAATATTCTCCACCTGATGGATAATCATAGATTTGAACTGGTTCGTCATGATATTACTCAATCGATCTTACTCGAAACAGACCAGATATATCATCTGGCCTGCCCTGCCTCGCCGGTACACTACCAATATAATCCGGTGAAAACCATTAAAACAAATGTCATGGGTACCATCAACATGCTCGGATTGGCAAAACGGGTAAAGGCCAGAGTATTGTTGGCTTCCACCTCCGAAGTTTACGGTGATCCAGAAGTGCACCCTCAACCGGAATCATATTGGGGCAATGTCAATCCAATTGGGTTGAGAAGCTGTTATGATGAAGGTAAGCGGGTTGCAGAAACTCTCATGATGGACTATCACAGGCAAAACAAAGTTGATATTCGGATTGTGCGGATATTTAATACCTATGGATCACGTATGGCTCTCAATGATGGACGTGTAGTGAGTAATTTCATCTTACAGGCTTTAAGAGGAGAGGACATTACGGTATTTGGGGAAGGGAGTCAAACACGTTCCTTCTGTTATATCGATGATTTGATTGATGGTTTGATTGCTATGATGAACAGGGATGGTATAATTGGGCCTTTGAATTTAGGTAACCCCAATGAATTTACCATCCTGGAACTGGCACAGAAAGTGATTGAGATAACGGGAAGCCGCTCGAAAATTGTGTATCAGCCGTTACCCGAGGACGACCCTACTCAGAGAAAACCTGATATCTCTCTGGCAATGAAAGAATTAGGCTGGACTCCGGGTATTCAACTTGAGCAGGGATTGAAGAATACCATCCGATATTTTGAACAAATAACTGAATCTTCATAGTCTTTCACCATACATATCGTGGCAGTGTAATGGGAAGTTTTAAAATTGGACATTATTCCAATAAAAATAAAGGTACCGGATGCACGGTAATCTTATGCCCCGCGGAAAGCAGAGCATCAGCTCATGCCCGGGGTATTTCCCCGGGAACTCGGGAGTATGCTCTTTTATCGCCCTATCGGAAGATGGAAGGAATTAACGCGCTGCTATTGACAGGAGGAAGTGCATTTGGATTGGACGCGGCAGCTGGTATAATGCGATTTCTGTCTGAGCGGGATATTGGCTATTATACACCCTATAAAAAAATCCCCATCGTTCCTGCAGCGGTGATATTTGATTTACCGGTAATCGACTCACAAATTTTTCCTACTGCGGATGATGCATACGATGCTTGCCAGAATGCAAGAGTGGGGAATAGAGAACAAGGTACTGTGGGTGCCGGAACCGGGGCAACGGTTGGGAAATGGGCCGGTATTGAACATATCATGAAAGGGGGTATAGGTTTAGCACAACTCCAGGATGGCGACCTGAAAGTTGAGGTTCTTAGTGTGGTCAATCCTGTCGGAGATGTGGTAGATCAAACTGGCCGGATTATCGCAGGTGCCCGTAAGTATGGAAAATTTCTGGCGAAGGAAAACTTAACGAAACCTTGGATTACACCGGCATTCGATTTAGAAAGAAACACCATTCTGGGCGCAGTGATGACGAATGCAATCCTTACCAAGCAACAACTTTTTTATCTGGCCGAAAGATCCCATAACGGGATTGTCAGATCTGTTGTGCCGGCACATACCAGCTATGACGGGGATGTAATTTTTACCCTGTCGATGCCTGAGGTAGAAGTAAAAATTGATTTAATCACCGAGATGGCTATTGAGGCAATGAGCCAAAGTATTGTAAATGGTGTTACCCAGGCCACCTCTCTGGGTGGCATTCCTTCCATAAATAATTCGTAAATTGCAGTTTTCAATCCTCCTATAATTTATTTCATCCAAATATCACTAGTGTCCGGTTTAAATTGTCAGATGATAAAACTCATCCCCAACCCCTTCTCTTACTAAGAGAAGGGGCTAAATTGCAGGCAAAAGAAAGTCCCTCTCTTTTTAAGAGAGGGATTTAGGGTGAGTTAGTAAATCAAGTCGATCACTGAAGATAATATCTCGACTCCCTATATTCTTTAGCCTTATATACCATAAAAAATATTAGACCGGATACTCATGTCCAAATATTATACATTATGTAATTTCTCACTTGCAATTATTTAACCTGAAAAATTCACAACCACTAAGGTCACGCCAGGAGACGGATCCGGCCACTGACGGACACTAAAACACAAAGTCATAAAAATTAATGGCTTAAAAAGAATATACTT
>CBDUVK010000201.1:0-5578 GCA_965370645.1 uncultured bacterium | reverse complement strand
AATTATCTGGTATTCAGAGTGGAGATGCATACGGTAAGTACAGACCAAATGAGCGAAATTGTTGGAGAGTTGATCAAAAAAGGTTATTATCCTTCATTCGATCAGAGAGATGAACAAATTTACCTGCACGTCACTTATGAAAAAAATACTCCCAAAAAGTCGGGCGTCTGGGTAAATGTGATACTTTTTCTGTTAACGATTTTAACTACGATGATGGCTGGGGCGGTGCTGGTGGGGAAGAATTATTTGATTGAATTTAGTGATATTTTTTATGGTTGGAAGTACTCCTTAGCGGTGCTATCCATATTGACCGCCCATGAATTTGGTCACTATTTTGCAGCTCAATATCACAAAATAAAAGCCACTTTACCTTATTACATTCCACTTCCGATCCCCGGAATTCATTTTGGAACTCTGGGTGCATTTATAAAAATGAAATCACCCTTACAAAGCCGCATAGCACTTCTGGATGTCGGAGCAGCCGGTCCCCTGGCGGGGTTTGTGGTGAGTATATTCATTTTGATACTGGGATACTGGCAACTCCCGGATAAACAGGGCATTACCCAAATTATTGATGCAATTCATCCTCCCGATATAGAAGGAGAGGTCCTGAATCTGGTTCTGGGAAAATCGCTGCTATTTTCCTTTTTTAATGATATTATTGGGGGTGGACGATTGCCGATGAATGAGATTTATCATTTCCCGCTGATATTTGCCGGATGGATCGGTTTGCTGGTAACCGCCATTAATCTCATTCCCATAGGTCAACTGGATGGTGGGCATATACTTTATGCACTGGTGCAAAAAAAGGCCCGCATATTGGGAATTCTTGCTTTTGCATTGTTACTCATTCTGAATTTTGTGTTGATTGTCCAATATTTATCATTCATATGGGTCCTCTGGATTATCCTCATTTTTGTGCTTATCGGATTTCGTCACCCACCTACCGTCGATGACAAGCTTGAATTAACCAGCAGGAGGATGGCCACTGGATGGATCTGTTTGCTTCTGTTTATTCTTTGTTTCCCTCCACTCCCCCTTTATATTAATTAAATTGAATCATAAGTGTCCGGTTAAGACTTTGACTAGTACTCTCAATTACCAGAATATCCATATGATTTGGATAATTACATAAAATCGAGACTTGAATAACTCACCCTATGTCCCTCTCTTGGAAAGAGAGGGACTTTATAGAGCCCCTTCTCTTCTCAAGAGAAGGGATCTGGGGATGAGTTTTTTAATCATAATATTAATCAATTTTTTAAACCGGACACTTATGAAACTGAATAAGTCATCACGCAAAGACGTAATGGTTGATTTTGCTCTGTACATTGCACATATTTGCGATACCGGATACCGGATACCGGATACTGGTTATAATGGTATCTGGTATCTGGCATCGGGGATCTCTTCGGGAGCATGATATCGTATAAGTTACCCATACTTATTAATATTGAATTTATTTAAAAACGAGTTGTGCCTGTGGTTTATTTGACTATCATTTTATCACTCATTCTTCTGATCGTTGGCGGTCTGATCTGGTTACGTAAAGCACAATACGATGCCATTCACCGAAACTTTTTAGATCTGGTGGACCAGTATGGGGGTCGGGTTGTAAGGAGCGGATTTGCAATCAGACCCAAATATACCGGAAGATTTAAGGAAAATAATGTATCGATTTCATTCTCCACGGAGAAAAAAAATAAGAATGAAACCAGGCGATATTACCTTTCAGTATTTTTGCATGCCACCAATGAAATTAATTTTTCTATTCTTTCTATGGAATGGCTTGGTGACGAGGATAAAGTGGATCTGAGCAAGAGGGTGATAAAAAATATTTTTAACAATAAGTATGTGATTGAGGTTTCCGAGAAAAATTTATTAAACAAGCTTGATGCAAACTATATTGAAAAAACAGTTGAAAAGATGCATCCTTTCGCATATACACTGATTGCGAAGAAGGGAATTATGCTGGAAAGATTATCGCACAATTTAATTGCGGATACTGAATTTGAGCCAATCAGTCAACTTCTGGAGCTATTGCACAGCTTTACTAAAATCACTTCCGTTCACAGTTCCTGAAATATTACCTTAATAATTTACTCACGGAACGTTTTCGGTTAATATTATAGATTACCCGTGCAAAAAGCGGTGCCACACTGACCTCTTTATACCATTCTGTGTTTTTAACGAATGATTCTCCCCAAAATACAGCGTCTGTTCCGATCACCAATTTAATATCACCTTTGCGATAGGCCTTTTCAATTTTTTCAACGGCATCTCCGTTGAAGAAGGGAAGACTTACAGCAACGTAAATATCATGTGCTCCATGTTCTTTCAGGAGGGAGGCCGCATGCAGAATAGTACCGCCAGTTGCAATCATATCATCAACAATAATTATATCTTTTCCTTCAACATCACCGACCAGTCTCATACTTTCAACTTCCCCGGGTTTGCTGTAATCCCGGGCTTTATCTACAATGGCAAAACTGGTTCCTATGCGCTTTGAATAGTGCCTGGCCTTTTCGGCACTTCCCACATCAGGGCCGGTTACTACCAGGTTTTTGGTGTCTAATTTTAATTTATTGATAAGAAAGTCGGTAATTTCTTTTGAGGCGTGCATATCTTCCAATTTGGTATAACTAAAGAATCCCTGAATTGCCTCAGCATGAATATCAAGTGTTAGTACCCGTTGAGCGCCCGCATCTTCCAAAAATTTTGCTACCAGTTTGGCACTGATCGCTTCTCTTGTTTTTCGTCTTTCCTGTCTTGCATATGGGAATTGGGGAATGACCACGGTAATGTGGTCGGGGTCGGATTGATAGGCGGCATGGGTTGCGGTAATCAATGCCATCAGGTTGTCATTTACCGATCGGTCACTCAGAGGATCATCGATGCACTGGATTATATAAAAATCATCTCCTCTGATAAATTCGTTGATAACCACTTTTACCTCGCCGTTGGGGAAGACAATCTCTTCTGTATCGCGCAGGCGGTATTCAAGCTTATCCCCTTCTTTCTTTGCAATCAGGCATAACTCTTTAATAACACGATCCGCAAAATTTTTACCTGAATTGCAGGTCGCGATTGATAGAACCCCCCTGCTTTCTAACGAGCTGAGTTGCATAATATTATCCCATAGCTTTAATTTCTAAAGTAATATTTGGTTATTTTCAAAATATTTTTATGAACTTCAGGATTTCCGGCGATGATGAAACCGGTATTAAGGTAATTCCCTTCCCCCCAGAAATCGCTTACCATGCCTCCTGCCTCCCGGATAATGAGGCTCCCGGCTGCCATGTCCCAAATACTTAAACCTAACTCCCAAAATCCATCAAACTTTCCTATTGCGCTGTAACAAAGATCGATGGCAGCGGAACCGCACCTTCGCATCCCGCTGCATTTCAGAAATATCTCTTCAAAACAGAGTAAATATTGTGGTAGATAACTTTTAGATTTAAAAGGAAACCCTGTGGCAATTAAGGATTCTGAAAGACTTCGGGAGCTTGTCTGGATGGCCTTTCCATTTAAGTAGGCACCGCTTCCTGCTTCTGCCGAAAATATTTCATCATGAACAGGATCGTACACCACACCAACCACGATTTTGGATTGATGCTCCATTGCAATAGAGACACAAAATACCGGAATATCCTGAATAAAATTCTTGGTTCCATCCAGAGGATCAATTATCCAGCGATAATCCGCCGAACTTGAGATACTGGAGCCTTCCTCGGCCAGAATTTTATGGGAAGGGAAGTGTGAGTGGATCTCCTCTACAATCAGCTTTTCTGATTGATGATCTACAAAAGTAACAAAATCGTTTCTCCCTTTCTCATCGATGCTATCTTGGGATATTTGCCCTTTATGATCCAGAAGATACTGACCTGCGGTCCTGGCTATCTTCATCGCAACATCAATATAATCAGCCATTCATACCTTCTCTATAGTCGCAACTCATATTTTACCAAATTCCGCCAACTTATCCAGAACAAATTTTTTAATTTCTTCGAGTCTCTCCGGAGTTTGGGCTTCAAATCTAAGAACCAGTACCGGTTGGGTATTTGATGCCCTTACCAGACCCCAGCCATCTCCAAAAAGGATTCGCACCCCATCCACATCAATGACTTCATGATTGGCTTTAAAATATTCTTCAGCTTTGCGGGCTATTCTGAATTTTTCTTCATCGCTCTCAATTTCTAAACGGATTTCCGGAGTTGAGTAATACTGTGGGATATCTGAAAGTAAATCCGAGGCTTTCTTTTTTTCAATTGAGAGTAATTCGATAAGTCTGGCGGCTGCATACACAGCATCATCGTAACCGTGGTACCGGTCTGCAAAAAATAGATGCCCACTCATTTCACCACCGATCACGGCACCTGACTCTTTCATTTTTTTCTTAAGCAGGCTGTGCCCCGTCTTCCACATGATGGGTTCACCTCCCGCTGCCTCGATCGCTTCGGGGAGAGCCTGTGAACATTTCACCTCAAATATAATTTTCTGTCCCTTTTTTTCCTTCAAAATATTTCTGGCAAATAGGATGAGTAAACGATCCCCCCATATTATTTCTCCTTTGTCATCGATCACCCCTAATCGATCCGCATCGCCATCAAAGGCAATTCCCAGATCGGCATTCAACTTTAATACCTGATCTTTGAGATCACTAAGGTACTCTTCCACGGTAGGATCTGGATGGTGATTAGGAAAGGTCCCATCAGGTTCGCAATACATAAAATAAGCGTTAACACCTAATGCACGCATTAAATCTTCGATTACCAGAGAACCTGCACCATTGCCACAATCGAACACAACCTTCAACTGGCCTGATATATTGATACGACTGGCGATATCCTCGATATATTCAGGGAGGATATCTGCTTTGGTTACCTGACCATTTCCTACTAAAAAGTCCTCTGCCTCGATAATCTTTCGTAATTTCTGAATTTCTTCTCCAAAGAGACTATTTTGTCCAACGGACATTTTTAAACCGTTGAATTCCGCTGGATTATGGCTCCCGGTGATCATAACGCCACCATCAACCGAAAGTTTAAACAGAGAAAAGTAAAGTACCGGGGTAGGCACCACTCCAAGATTCACTACATCCACGCCTGTAGAAATTAATCCCTTAATCAATACTTTCCGAAATCTCTCAGTGGACAGTCTAATGTCCCCACCTACAGAAACACTTTTTCCTCCTTGCCTTTGTAAATATGTACCATATGCTTTACCGATTGATTCAACGACTGGTTCGGTAAGATCTTTTTCTACCACACCTCGAATGTCATACTCTCTGAAGATAAACGGATTAATATTTGCCATAAATGCTCTCCATATTACATTCCATGTAAAGACTCTATGAGAGGCCAATTTAATCTAAAGCAACCATTATTTCAAGAGCTTTATCCCTTGATACTCAGAGATAAATTTTTGAACCATATTCTTTCTTGATACCGAATATTTTATAGCATTTGTCTATTTAATTTGAGATATTTTTTTAGAAATATTCCAACATCCCGCAGGGATCGTATGAAACGGGCACACCAATTTAGAGGCTCGGTGAAAACTTAGAGAGCAGGATCCC
>CBDUVK010000200.1:0-5603 GCA_965370645.1 uncultured bacterium | reverse complement strand
TCCTTGGCAGGGCCATCATTCGGTACCATATCCAAACAGAAGCGGAAGCATTCTTCAGATTTTTTCCAATCACGTAAATGATAGTATCTAATACCATTGACAAAAACCGGTAAAATAGAACGTATCCTTTCCGGAATCTTTTGATCCCGACGGCTGATCACCTCCAGAACACGGACCGGCTTTTGGCGGCCTTTCACCCGGATCAGATCCAGCGGACGTGATACCACATCATCCTTCACTAATTTATAGGTATCTTCGCTGATCATGATATTAGTCCCATACATTTTATTCGCACCCTCCAGGCGGGAAGCAAGATTGACTGCATCTCCCATCACCGTATAGTCGAAAACATTTTTGGAACCCATATTTCCTACAATCATATGCCCACTATTTATTCCGATTCGGCATGATAATGATGAAATCACTTTCTTATATTTAGAAAGATCTATTTTTTTCAGACGTTCCTGCATCTCGATTGCCGCATAACAAGCCTTCACAGCATGATCCTTAAAATATACCGGGGCACCGAACTCTGCCATCAAGGCATCGCCTTCGTATTTATCCACAATGCCATCATATTTGAATACCACCTCTGTCATCTCTGTCAGGTAAATATTGATGAGATTGACCAGATCGGTTGGTTTCAATTTTTCAGATACAGAGGTAAAATTTGCTAAATCCGTGAATAAAACGGAAAGATAACGTTCTTCGCCCCCCAGCTTTAATTTTTCCGGATGATCCAGTAATTCTTTGACCACCTTTTGTGGAACAAATCTTTCGAAAGCTCCCATAATCATCCGTTTTTCCCGCTGAGTTGCGACATATTCATAAACAGTACTGGCCATAAAACTCAATGCGATAGCCAGACTCGGCATGACCATAATCAAAATCAGACGGAAATTGGCAAATAAGTAAAATTGAGCAAGATTATACAGGAGAAGCAACCCAACTGAGATTATTATGGACCAGAACGTAGATAACCGCATGACCACAAAATATACCAGACCGATTAGCACTAATAAAAGCAGAAGCGAGAAAAGATGGGGAAATTCCTTATAATATTGCTGATTTAAAATAGTCCAGATGGCATTGGCATGAATTTCCACCCCTGGCGTCTCTGCCTTGCGGTAATTTCCATCCCGATCTTTAAATTCAAAAAACGGGGCCGGAAAATTGTCATGTAACTCAGATACGGTTGAACCAATCAAGACAATTTTATCTTTAAAAATTTCATCCGGCAGGAGAGAGATGGAGAAGTAGTCTATATCATAATCTTCTTTAAGCATAAAATCTTCATCATCGATTACCGTATCAAAAGAATATTGTGGGAATGTACCTACCGGACCCGCAAAATCAATGCGCATTAACCCCTCAAATGAGAGCGGGATATTCAACTCGCCCAGCTTTACATTATCTGCACTTACCTGAACGGGCTCCGAAGCTGGAATCTCGAGATATTTTCTTAACAGTTCCAATCCAAACGAAGGTAAAATTTCTTCCTGATATTTTTGGGCCACAAAATACTGACGATGGATCCCATCAGGATCAGATTGGATAGCTGTAATACCCCAACTACTGTCCGCATCCAGCAAAATCTGGATCGGTTTAACCAAAATGGGATATGAACGAAAGCGACCACTGTCTTCCACTTTTCCGGCAAGTACAACTTTGCCGGAAGCTTTGATTGCCTCCGCCAACTGCTCATCACTTCCTTCATGAATCTGATCGGGAATATCTAAAATAACATCAATCCCAATAACCCTGGCACCCGCTTCAGTTAAGTTCTCCACCACATGGGCATAATAGGAACGCGGCCAGGGCCATCTCTCAGGCAAAGATTCAAAGGATTGGTCATCAATGGTTACCAGAACAATGGGTGAATCTTCTACCGAAAGCGGTCCTCTCCACTGGAAGCGCCAATCAATGGTTTTTAATTCCAGGGCCTGCATGGCGGGAATCAGTTGGAGCATGAGGGCGATCAGAAATACCCCAAGAATAATTCCGGTGATTGTCAATATTGAGTATTTTTTCATATCAACCTAAAAATATTGAAATCTTCCCCAGGATTAGTATCCGATTTAAAAGGTAATATCATAGCGAATGGTGTATATAAAGTCGCTATAATCCCGGTCCCCACTGTAGGTCAAAAGATCAGCGATGAGACCCAAGTTACCATATCGAGGCAAACCATAATTGACTCTGAAAGAAAAATAATTGCGGCTAAATTTTTGATCCGCTGGCTGCGGTGTCGTGGAGGTAAGTGCAGATCTCGATGTAACTGTGCCAAATCTCAGATTGGCCTGGAGCATTAGCTGGTCATTGGCAAGCAGATTATAAAAACGATAATTTCCTCCGACTCCGAAGGTGGTCATATCCAATTTACTTGATTGTGCCGGGACATCCTTGCCAGTTTCAGTTTGCTGGACAATCAATTCTAACAGAGTTTGTAATGGCAGGGCATAGTGGGTACGCAGATTGACAGTAATATTATTGGTCGTACTTTCTGCAAATTTGAATATGTCATCCCTTTGATAAGTCATGAAATCCAGACCAACACGATTCCGCGTACCCTGAATCCCAAATCGATATCCGGTCGACAGATTGATAGCGGTGGTGTTATTATCTTCCGGGCGATTTAAAATTGAATCAATTGAATCGGCCGGTACATCATTATTTCGTGAATAATTATTGTAACCTATGGTTAGTTCCGGAAGATTTTGCAAAGGGAAGTAAGAAACATTGCCATAAAAATTTCTTATATTGGTGGTATTATTTTTACTATCCGCTAAATTATTTCTATACTGTCGATAGCCTACAGTGAGGAAAACCTGATTCCGGATCAGGCTAATATTATCCACAATATGAAATCCGCGGTTATCCCGCAATAGAAAAGGCTGACCAAGACTGTGATAATCCTCATCCACAGATTCATAGATAAAACTAAGGCTATTTTTGAAATATCTAAGTAATAACCGTCCCTGATAGGCCAATCCGGGTTGAATAATGAGATACTGGTTTACGGTAATAAACTTGGTTGCCCAATCATAAATATTCTCATCCGATTCAGAAATGCCTTCAAAGACCTGGGCAAGTGAATCAAAAGGTATATTACCGCCGGCGATGTTACGGTTATACATACTGCTATTGATGTTACCTTCAAAAAGGATCCGCCGCTTATCTAACCCCAAGAAAAGATCTGCGCCAAAGGCAGCATTTTCCTGCGGATTAATCCCGTACTGAATACTGCCTTCGTCATCTTTTCCTTTTAAGTAGGTAAAACCCAGTTGAAATTTTTCTCCCGATCCGAAGCTGGGTCGGATTGTGGTTATATTTCGTCTGTAAGTACCATAAACAGTGAATGTATCGGTAGCAGTTTGAGCGAGACGTCCATCCACCCCCCGATTGGTTTTCCCGCTGGCAAAATCAATATTAAATGATCTCAGATGTAAGCGGGCATAGACACCACGTAAAAAGATATTCTGCATGATCATGGGGTTGAGTCTGGGATAAGCATCGCCCAGTTCAACAGTGATATATCGCTGATCCCAAAAATTTAGACGGGCAAAACCTGAGTAACGATTTACCGGCTGCTGATCAGATTTTTCCAGATTACTAAAATAGAGACGCCCACCCACGGTCCAGTTATTATACTGGGCACGAAGCTGTAGACCACTCTGATTGTATGAATTGTTTAGATCATAAAGTCCACCCAAATCCAGATTTCTACCCAAATTCTCATTGCGGCTTTCCGCAAAAAATCTTCCCGAAATATTCCACCCCTCACTCAGGACCTCCTCTCCCCGGACCGCCAGACCGGAAAAAAACCATTCCCTACTGGCCACCAAATTTCCATCAGTACCATATAATTCCAATCGGATTTTATGTCGTCCCGAAGGAACAGTTCGGGGTGCAAAGGTGACAAAATCACCGAATTTTTGCATATAGGGAGTGACATCCCAGGTATCTAAATATAACTTGGTTTTCTCCGGATCGATCATAGACATCAGGCTGGCAAATGAAGCCGAAATAACCACATCAGTGGTGTATAACTGCTCTTCTTCTTCCGGACTGATAACAATAACCTGATCTCCATAATTTCGAATCGTTTGGATAGCCGTACGGTAGACCCGATTACCCGGGGCATCTGCCGGCAGATTTTCCCGGCGATTATCCAGATAGGCGATGGTAAAAAAGTACTCCAGGAGCTCACCTTCCCCATCTGCCACATTTATCGATGCAAAGTAACTGAATCCTTCATTCTTCATCAAATCCATCTTATAGCGTGATTCTCCCACCCAACGGTACCAGACCTGGACTTCAGTAACCGGAACTCCGGAGAAATTAGAAATATTCAGTTCAAGAGGTAATAAATTATTCGAAGCCTTATATAGTTTCGTGGGAGTATATAGAATATCCACGCCTTCCCGTGCGATAGCTAATTGCAATGATAAGGCGAAGATGAAAACAATTATGAAAATATATTTATATGGGCTCATGTTCATCCTCACTCAATTATTCTCTTTGAAAAGTATCACTCTCATTTAAGTGCGAGATACCTGTTGAGATCATACATCCGGCTATTCTGTATTCTGCTGATAATCGATGATCATTTTTTTAGTCTTGCCATCCGAATCCTTGAATTCAATTTCAAGAGTCTGTCGGTCACCAACCTCCTCCTCAAGAGCCGGAATATCAGCCGGATTTGTCAACGTGATCAAAGGCGCTTCACTGTCCGATGTAAAAACCGCGGTTTGACCCGCTTTAACCAGAAATTTCCCGGCTTCATTCTCACAATCAATCATACCTTCAGTAACAATATACTTGGTAGGACTCTCCTGAATTATCCACCATTTGGTTCCCTTAACCGATGCCACTGATGTGGGAGTAGTTACCATAAATTTACCCTTGGGGCGGAACAGATCGACAAAAAAAGTTCCGAATTGAACCACAATGTTCTTGTCAATTTTCTCCGCCTCTTTCTTCCCTTCAATAACGCAACTGGAATTTGCTTTAATCCGCAAAAGACTCTTATCATCAGTGAATTTTATCATACAAATTGAAGATGCGCTAGTGACAATCTTATCGCTATCATAAAGCACCATACCTTTGCGGGCATCCTGGGAAGTCGCCTTATCCTTACGGAACACATCTACCTTCCCGCGATCTCTTAAAATCACCGCAACCGGATCCGCTGCCATAGCAATAGAAAACGATAAAATGACATAAATAAGAAGTCCAGCAATGATATAGGAAAGTTTCATTTTAACCCTCGCAGCTTAATTTTCAACTATGACATTTTCAATGACAACTTTGCCACTCAATAGATCTTCAATCAGATCAACCAAAGCTTCTACCTCAACTCGTTCTCCGTTGATGATAATAATTCCTGAAGGATCATACCGTGTGAGATCTCTCATGTAATCATCATGACGATCCCCAAGGATCTGACGCAAGTAGGCTTTGATGAGACTGCTGTTCATGGCGGAAGTCTCCCGGTCCACAACCTTAAATTGATAAACATCACTGGGAATCAAGGTCGGTAATCCGGAGGCGGTCGGAACTCGCGCTTCAACATACCACAGATAAGTCTGACCTGATTCTAA
>CBDUVK010000199.1:0-5617 GCA_965370645.1 uncultured bacterium | reverse complement strand
TTTTGTTAATGGAATAATATATTCTCTTGACTTTTTTCTTTATAGACATTGCGAGACATGGATGTCGTGGCAATCTCCGTATTCTTTAATGGATAACAGGGAAGGATAGTATTTCAAAAATGTTAAGAAGATTGCTTCGTCGTTTTCACTCCTCGCAATGACACTCATTTTATTATAATGTAATATTTATTAATAATCAATGAGTTAACACTCATTTTTTTGGACCTAAAGTAATAATCGTATTAATTTATTAAAAAAAATTTCTATAATAATAATTCGTGAAAATCAGTGTAATTCGTGGACAAATTCTTTTGCGGTTTAGTGTCTAGCCTTGTGGTAAAATTTTTAAAAAATACAGGTTTATTGTCTAAATTGATAGAGGTGATCAAAACTAGCGGATAATGGCAATCTTTCCGGAAGCAATTTTATCACCACCACTCCCTTTGATTACATATATATAAAGCCCACTGGCAACTTCCTGCTGCGATTTATTCTTTACATTCCATTCCCAGCGGCGGGATTGGGCGGGATTCAAAGTCTCTTCATAGACAAGTTCACCGGCTGTACTGAAAATGACAATTTCAGTGGCCTCCGGAGGCAGCGGTTCTATGACAAGTTTATCAATGCCACTGGAAGATCGATAAGGATTCGGAAATGCAATCGCATTTTCACTGATAGATTCGGTCGCAAATAATATTATTCTGACTGTTGCCGTATCTCTGCCACCTCGCCCATCAAAAACTTCATATTGGAACTGATCGGAATCAACAAAACTAAAACCGGGAGAATAGGTAATATCGCGACCCTGATTAATGACAGCGAGACCATATACCGGCATCGTTATGATATTACTAACGGAGAGTTGATCTCCATCCGGATCAGAATCATTGACCAGGACGTCAATGTCCACAGGCAATAATTGCGAAAATGTAACAGAATCATCATTGGCAATGGGTTTGTTATTGGGTAAAGATGAGACAGTTAAATAGACATTGGCAGTATCCCTTCCTCCACGTCCATCATGAATCTCGTATTGAAAGAAATCTTCACCCAGGAAACCTTGTTGCGGCGTATAAATGATGCTGGTAGTTAGATTAATCACTGCCACACCATTGGTTGGATCTTGAATGATAGCACTCACAATAAGAGGATCTCCATCAGGATCGGAATCATTAATAAGCACGTTGATTGTCACAGGTGTTTCTACAGTCGTGTTGGTTGTATCATTAACTGCAAGCGGTTTATTATTCTGAGTGAGACCGGTGTCAATGGTCAACGTCACCAAACTTCTGTCCCAGAATGAGTCCGGATCTGAAACAGTGAGTTCAAATGATGCGGGACCCGTATATGTTAGAGGATCAGGGATTACTAGTAATTGATAATTTTGGATTTGTAAACTAACATTTGTGACTTGTGAAGTTTCTAAAGATAATTGAGAAACATCATGATCCAGATCTGTCAGAAACGAACTAAATGGAAAAGCGGTTGTCCTTCCGGAATCTATATGAGTATCACTCCAAACGATCTCCGGAATACCCGCATGGGCATGCACAGATATTGCTGAAAAACCATGGATATTTACAGCCCGGGCACGATAGGAAATTAAAGCGCCGGGATTTATCAGGTTCCTGTCCAGGTCCGTATAATGAATTCTGTTTCCGACAACTGTTCCCGAACTTTCATATACCGTATCAAGAATAGTACCTTGCTGTGAGGTATCCGAGAGACTATTACATAGTACCCGATAAAGCAGATAGTATTGAACAGTATCTGCAGGCGGATTGAGGTTCCAGGATATATTTAGAGTGTCTGTTTGGCTTAAGCCGTTAGTTCCGAATATGAGCAGGAAAATGATTACGGTGAGAAAGTGTTTATTTATGTTGTTCCCTGAAGATCTGGTCATTTATCTATATTTAATAAATTCCACATAAATTTTAAGTATTCTTCGGCTGAAAAACAATAATTTTCTAGGGGTTTCCAATAATTTCTATAAAACTTTGAAACGATTTTGAATAAGAATATTGAATAGATTTATCAAATATTCTAAAATTATTGATCCCTACTATCTACCTATATCTTTAGTACTTTGTACTTTGTACTTATACTTTCGACAGCTATCCTCAATTCATTAACGAATTACTGCCAGTTTACCCGCCATAAGTTTCCTGCCGTTTTCACCTTTCACGATGTAAATATATAAACCACTGGCAAGATTTTCCCCGTTGCTATTGATTACCGACCAGGGCATACGGCGCAGCGGCACTCCTTCTATGTTACGCTCAAATACGACTCTACCATCGGGGGTGTAAACAAGCAGGCCGGTCATCTCCTCCGGTAAATTGTCGAAAACAACCACTGAATGTCCCTTACCGGGCCGGTAAGGATTGGGATAAACAAAAACCTCTGAATTACTCGCAAGAACCTCTTGTTGAGCTCCCGTCTGGAATGACGAATCTGAGTACATCTTCTGAAATCCGGAAGTATCAGTCACGGTCAGTGTATACTGGTAGGTGGTATCCACCAGCAAATTGAGGAGTGAGAAAGAGTGACTCATGGTGAACAAATTTGATTTATATGTCGATTTTAAAGCGGGTGTCACCCAGAAACTCAGATCGATCTCACTGGGAATATCCGTTTCCACACTTACCGAAATAGAGTTCTCATTCTCAACCTCAAAAGAGATTTCCTGTAAGTCAACCCGTGGGCGGGTATTGATTGTCACCCATTTTTCATCAGATAATCCGCCAGGATCCCTGACCACGATGCGAAGATCGGTTGTCCCAAACCAATCCTGTGTTGTTTCTAAGGTTAGCTCCGAAGTCACCCAGTTATACTGGAATTGCAGATTCATTCCAGGATAGAACTCACAGGTTAATTCATTAAAATTGTGGGTAGAATCTTCAACATACTGCTCTAAAGAAAACACATAAGAGATATCTTCTTCAGTAATGAACAGCTCGGGAAGCTGTGCCAATGAAGGTGGAGTATTCGAAACTGTTCCCTGATAAATGATAGTAACCTGTGCGATATCTGAGAGTCCGCCCGGATCACTGACAATGAAAGTACCCGTTTCACTGTCGGTATCATCCAATCGGTCTATTCTCAGTAATTGATTGGTCTGATCCTCCCAGGTCAGTTGAAAATGCAGATAATTCTGAAATTGCCAACTCATGGTAGTTATGGAATCATCGATATCTGTTACATATTGCTTTAAATCGATGATATTTTGCTGTGGTTGATTAATAATAATCTGTGATAGCTGCAACACCGGAGGATCATTTACCGGAGTGATCACAAAAGAGACGGTATCCCTATCGGTTAATCCCCCCGGATCCAATGCTGTGAAAATAACTTCCTCACTACCGAACCAATCCGGATGCGGGGCTGCTATAGTTGCAATTCTGCTCTGGTTAATTTGAACTGTCAATTCGTTGTTCCCACTAAAGGACCAAATTATATCTTCATCAGGGCTCTCCGGATCTGCGACATAATCGTCCAGACTTATTGAAGTAAATTGATCGCCTTCCGGGATTGTCTGATCAGGAATATTGGAAACCACCGGCGGCAGATTACTAAAAAGTACTGTTAAGGTGTAATTTTGAGTATCCCCAGCACCGGCCTGATCCTGGACATTTATGCTAACACTATGACTGCCGGTATCAGAGACAGCAGGTGTACCGGTGATTAATCCTGTCTGGGCATCTATATTTAGGAAAGCAGGTGCCGTTAACAGAGAGAATGTTAAAACATCCAGAGTGTCAAGATCAACAGCTGTTACCGCATAGGTATACGGTGCTCCCTGGGTGGCACCTGTTATAGGTGTCGAGGTAATCTGAGGTGGATCATTCACCGGAGTCACAGTAAAGGCAGCATCATCCGTATCGAACAGTCCGGTGGGATCTGTAACCCTGAAGGTCACCGTTTCACTTCCATTCCAGTCCGGATGCGGAATAGCAATTGTAGCCTGCCGGTTGACATCTATTGAAACAGAAAGTTGGGAATTACCGCTGTATGTCCATACCAGATCCTCATCAGGACTATCGGGATCGGTAACGTAGTTATCCAGGGCGATCTGGACAAATGTATCGCCCTCAGCAATCGTCTGGTCGGGTATATCGGAGATCAGCGGAGGCTCGGGAAGTTTGATGATTTGTAGTACATAATTCTGGGTATCGAAAGAACCTGTCTGGTCCTGCACCCTGACAGTAACAGAATGATTGCCGGTATCCGACGGTGACGCAGTTCCTGAAATCAGACCGGTCGAACCATTAATTGCCAGAAATGACGGTGATAGTGTTAAGGAATAGGTAAGCGTATCACCGGGATCGGGATCAGTCGCAGTCACCTGATATTGATACAGGTTGCCCACGGTATCCCGCGTAACCGGTGTGGAGGTGATCTGAGGCGGATCATTCACCGGAGTCACGGTAAAGGTCGCATTATCTGTATCGAACAGCCCGGTGGGATCTGTAGCTCTGAAGGTTACCGTTTCACTCCCATTCCAGTTGGGATGTGGAATAGCGATTCCGGCCTGCCGGCTTACATTTATTGATATGGAAAGTTGGGAATTACCGCTGTAGGTCCATACCAGATCCTCATCGGGAGTATCGGGATCAGTAACATAGTTATCCAGGGCGATTTGTATAAATGTATCGCCTTCAGCAATCGTCTGGTCAGGAATGTCGGAGATCACCGGAGGTTCGGGAAGCTTTATAATTTGCAGCACATAATTCTGGGTATCAGATGCAGCTGCCTGGTCATATACTCTTACGGAAATCGAATGATTACCGGTATCCGCAGCTGAAGGTGTTCCTGAGATCAGGCCACTGGTACTATCAATTCCCAGGAAAGCAGGTGACTGGTTTAATGAAAATGTAAGAGTATCTCCGGCATTTGGATCACTGGCAGTCACCTGGTATTGATACAAGTTTCCTACCGTATCCAGAGTAACAGGTGTCGAGGTAATCTGGGGGGGAAGATTGACCGGAGCAACCACATTTAATTGCACAACTTCAATATCCCAAAAACCAACGGGATCTTGTATCCGGAGTGTAAATCCGGCAGGTCCGGTAAAAATCAGAGGAACCGGAGTAATAACCAAATTATCACCATTCCGATTTACGGTGACATTATTTTCATTACTGATAATCACTGATAGTATCGAAACTGAATGATCAGGGTCAGATACAAAATTTGCCAGAGGGATAGTCGTACTCCCTCCGGTTATAATCTGGGTGACCGTCCAATTTATGCCGGGTAGTCCTGCAGAAACCGTATCAGAGTTTTGTGATAGATTTCCAGCAGAGTCTACCGCCACCAGGGTAAAAGAGTATAAGTTCCCCGGCTGAATATTAGAGCGATCCACAGTCTGCGTGGTAGGATGGGGAATGGTCTGTAATAATTGAAAATTTTGTGGTCCATTAACCGCTCGGAACAACCTATATTCAAGCATATCACTTTCAGGATTGGGATTCCATGAAATATGCAGGGAATCAGTTTGGGCCAGTAGGATAGAGGACATAAAACCTGTTAAACATAGAATTACTGCAATAAATCGTGCCACAATGGTCTCCTTGATATAACTCTCAGTATGAATAGCAAAGATATTGCCAATCTA
>CBDUVK010000198.1:0-5639 GCA_965370645.1 uncultured bacterium | reverse complement strand
GTTCATTTCCTGGTCTCCTCAAATTATAGGTTCAATATATTATTAACATAAGTAAGATAAAGGGAGATCATTGAAAGTTACAAGCAACAAGTTATTGACCTTTAACCTTTTTCATATTAAGAGTACGTAAACCGTTAAAAATGACCATCAAGCTAGCCCCCATATCTGCAAAAACGGCCATCCATAGAGTAGCAATGCCGGGAATTGCCAGGATTAAAAAAGCCGCTTTTAGGAAAAGAGAGAGAAAGATGTTCTGCCGTATTATTCGAGAAGTTTTATGGCTGAGTCTTTTTAGATAGACCAGGTTGTATAAATCATCTTTCATTAAGGATATGTCGGAGGTCTCTATGGCAGCATCACTTCCGGATACTCCCATGGAAATCCCGATAGTTGCCACGGCCAAAGCCGGTGCATCATTTACCCCATCTCCCACCATCCCCACATTTTCAAAGCGATCATTCAATTTTCGGATCGTCTCCACTTTATTCTCCGGCAGAAGATCAGCATACACTTCATCCATACCCACTCCCTCCGAGATTGAAGTTGCGGTGACCTGATTATCTCCGGTGAGCATAACCGTTCTGCTGATACCTTCATCCCTCAATAGCCGGATCACTTTTTTAGCCTCAGGTCGGATTTCATCTGCGATGGAGAAGACGGCAATCACGGTACTACTATTACCCAGTATCACGGCCGTTTGTTTTTTGGCTTCAATTTTTTCCAGATGGGGATGGACTTTCGGATCGCAACGACCATTTTCTTCAAAAAAACGGTGATTTCCGATATAGTAAGTTTCTCCGTCAAGATTAGCTTCTGCTCCCCGTCCAGGTTGAGCTTTGAAATTTTGCGTTTTTATAGGTTTAATTCCCTTGCTATCCGCATAGCCGGATATTGCCGCAGCTACTGCATGTTCGGAATTCGATTCCAGGGATGCAGCTATTTTGAGGACTTCAGCTTCGGAGTAACCGTTTAGCGGTACAGTCTGCAGAAGCGAAAGTTTACCATAGGTTAAAGTGCCTGTTTTATCAAATGCAAGGACCCTTAATTTATGGAAATTCTCCAGATATGCTCCTCCCTTAATCAGGATTCCCAGTCGGGCTGCATTTGTCAATGCGCTTACAAGTGTGACCGGTGTGGAGATGACCAGGGCACATGGGCAACTAATAACCAATAAAACCAGAGCACGATAAAACCAGACATCAAACTGACCACCCCACAGCAGGGGAGGAGTAATTGCCAATAGAAATGCAAAAATAACAACTGCAGGTGTGTAGATTCGGGCAAATTTCTCCACAATCTGCTGAACCGGGGCCCGCTGTGACTGGGCTTCTTCTACCAAATGAATGATGCGGGAAAGTGTGGAGTCTTTGAAAGGCTTAGTTACTTTAATTTCCAATACACCATCCTGGTTCAGCGTTCCCGCAAATACCGAATCTCCCTGCTGTTTCTCTATTGGCAGACTTTCACCGGTAATGGGAGCCTGATTTACTCGCGAGGATCCCATCACTACCTCACCATCCAGGGGAATACGATTTCCGGGCTTAATGAGGATTACATCACCAGCAGATATCTCTTCAACCGGTTTCTCCATGGTACCCGTCCTAGACTTTAATAGAGCCATATGGGGTGCCAAATTGATTAATGATTGAATAGAGCGACGGGCACGATGGATTGAGGCAGATTCCAACAGCTGTGCCAGTGAAAACAGAAAAACCACCATGGCGGCCTCGGCCCATTCCCCGATGATGATTGCTCCGATGACCGCAATACTCATTAAAAAATTCATTCCTAAGGTGAAATGCCGCGCCTCTTTCAATCCCTTAAGTGCAAAGGGATAACCCCCAAGTACAATAGCAATTAGATAGAAAGGTAAGACACTCAAGCCTGTATGATCCAACTGTTGCAGGAATAATCCAATGATCGCAAAAATACCGGCCAGGGTGGTCAGTATAAAATTTTTACGGCTGAATGGTGATGTCCGAACACCATCTTCCTGTCTTCTTGTGTTTGGAATGGATTGTAAGCCAAGTTCCTTAACCAGGGAATCCATGTCAGTTTCAGGAAGTTTATGCCGAACGGTCAGGCGGTCGGAATTATAGTTAAGGTTGATTTTTT
The DNA here is from genome assembly GCA_965370645.1 of uncultured bacterium. GTDB lineage: Bacteria > Calditrichota > Calditrichia > RBG-13-44-9 > RBG-13-44-9 > RQOF01. The sequence goes on along the minus strand of CBDUVK010000198.1, from coordinate 3,524 downwards.
CAATACCCGCAATTTTTTTCAACTTCTTCCGGAGAGAGTGAATTTTTTTTCTATCCAATCCCTGTATTAAAAAATGATTTTCTTTTAAATCTTTTAATTCATCCACAGCATAACCTGTAGACTTGACAGCTCCAACAACATCAGATTCTGAGACACTCTCCAGATCAATTTCAGCCTGTAATTGCCCGCTCATAAAATTAACCGAAACCGAATGAACCCCGGATAATTTTGAAACCGCTTTTTCTACATGGCTTGCACAGTCTGCACAATCCATACCTGTAACAGATAAATTAAGTCTTTTCATGGAGTCCGTTCATATAGGTTTATCTCTTTTAAATCTGAGGAATTTCACGGACGTGGGTCTGTGCCAATCGAATGATGTCTTCGATATGCTCATCATCCAATGAGTAATAAACCATTTTTCCGGCTTTCCGGTATTTAACCAGTTTCATACCCCGCAGAAGTCTTAACTGATGCGATATCGCCGATACACTGAGTTCGAAAAGAGTTGCCAAATCACAGACACAGAGTTCTTCTTTGGCAAGGGCCAGAACGATTTTCAAACGGGTTGAATCGCCTAAAATTTTAAAGGTTTCTGCAAGACTGGATATTTCACCAAGAGACGGTAAATGTTGTCGAACTTCCCGGACTTTATGAAGGTCAACAACCGTTTCACTGCATAATTTAATTTGATTATTTTTCATAAGATTGCAAACACTTGAACAACTGTTCAAATATAAAATACTATATATACCGATCAAATTCAATCATATTATTAAATTTCTTAGATGTTCAAAGCTTCTTTGACTTTGTCAAAAAAACCTTTTTTCTTGGGAGGCTGAAAATTTTCAGACCGGGACAGTTCTTCCAGAAGCTCCTTTTCCCTGGACGCCAGTTTAGTGGGAGTCCATACCCGCACTTCTACCAAAAGATCTCCCCTACGGTAGGTGTTGAGCTCAGGCAATCCTTTTCCACGCAACCGAAAAACTTTACCACTCTGTGTTCCGGCAGGAATATTTATTTTAACAGCTTTATTCTTCTCTTTGCCCTCCTCCTCCATCTCAAGGGTAGGTATTTCAATCTCTGTACCAACGGCAACATCCGGAAAGCTCAGGTTGAGCTCAAGGATCACATCATTCCCGCTGCGAGTATAAAAAGGGTGAGATTTTTCTTCCATGACTACAATCAGGTCACCGGCTGGTCCGGCATTCGGACCGGCATTACCTTTGCCCTGGACAGTCAAATAATTTCCCTCTGAAACTCCGGCTGGCACAGTAACTTCGACCTGATCTTCCCCATGGACGAGGCCCTCTCCACGGCAGGTAGGGCAGGGATCGGTAATAATGGTCCCACGTCCAGCACAGCGGGGGCAACTGGCAATATTGACAAACCGGCCAAACAGCGACTGTGAAACTTCTCTTACTTCCCCACTTCCCTGACATTGAGAACATGTAGTGGGTTGAGTTCCTTCTTTCAACCCGCTCCCGGAACAGGTGTCGCAGGAGACTAATTTCTTGATTTTTAACTGTTTACTTACCCCGGCTGCTATTTCCTCTAAAGTTAATTTTAATCGAATCTGAAGGTCACGACCGCGGCGCTGATCACGCCGTCCGCCACGTTCCGAGCGGCCACCAAAAAAATCATCAAAAATACTGCCGAATCCGCTTCCGAATACTTCTTTAAAAATATCAAACGGGTCATGAAAGCCACCACCGAATCCGCCACCCTTTAGCCCATCATGGCCGAAGCGATCATAGGTGCTTCGTTTATTGCGGTCAATCAGAACTTCGTAAGCCTCTGCCACTTCTTTAAACTTGTCCTCCGCCTCTTTATCTCCCTGGTTCTGGTCCGGATGATATTTCATGGCCAGGCTTCGGTAAGCCTTTTTAATTTCATCCTCAGTTGCCGATCGGCTAACGCCGAGGATTTTGTAGTAATCTCTTTTTGCTGTCATAATTATCTTTCTGCTTCTCCGGGTTTAATCTTCCCGGTTAACCCATATACATCCAAGCTCAATTATTAATCATATATTCATCGCAGCAGGTTGGTGATCAGGTCAATGATTGATATGTTAGATTAATTTCAACACTTTCAGATACAGCATGCGCCGTATATTCCACCAATGGAATCAAATAGCTATAATCCATGCGCTTGGGACCGATAATTCCCAGTGTCCCTTTTATCTGGCCTATCTTATAGCGAGCCGTAATAATACTGCAGTTTTTCATTTTCGACTCACTGATTTCTTCACCAATAATAACATTAATGTCCGTGGCGATCTGCTTCTGATCCAACAGATGGATGATTACATTTTTATCCTCCAGAGCCTCTACCACACTGGAAATCTCTTCTGCATCACTGAACTCAGGCTGACGGATAATATTATGCGTTCCGGTCAGGAATACACTATTATTCTCTGAAAAATCAAAAATTCGATCAGCCGCATCGACAAACAAATGCAGTAATTCGGATTTTTCTGCCGACATGTCATGAACAATCTCTTTGAACTTGGTCCTGATATCTTTGATTTTCAGGCCATGCAAGCGTTCATTTAAAAGCTGATTTAGCATATCAAATTGGATATTGGGAACCTCTGACTCAATATCCATCATAATGGTCTTCACAATCCCACTTTGGATAGATATAACCAACAAAAGCCGATTGCTCCCGAGGCGATTAATATCCATCCTCTGAAAAATTCCCTCCCCTAACTGGGGAGAAACAATAACACTGAGCTGATGGGAAAGATGAGCTAATATACGTGATGATTCCCGCAGGACATTATCATATGCTCCGGAACCGATAGTAACAGCCTGTCTGATCTTCTCCTTCTCTTCACTGGAAAGCCGACTTCTTTTCATCATCTGATCGACAAAAATACGATAACCAACAGTGGTAGGTATACGTCCAGATGACTTGTGGGGCTGGTAGATATATCCTTTATCCTCCAATTCTGACATGATGTTCCTGATAGTAGCAGAACTGAAAGTAAGCGACGTATTATGCGCTATTAAATTAGAAGCAACCGGATTCGCCGTTAAAATAAAATTTTTTATAATGGCGTATAAAACCAGTTTTTCTCTCTCGCTTAAAGCTGTATGATCTTCCATGCGTTCTAAATATCTCTGTTGCTATTTTTAATTAAAAGAATCTGACGCTTATCTGCCGGAATATTTTATATACGGCCATATTCATTTGGTTCCCGCATCATTCCAAATATTAATAAACGTAGAATTTACACAACAATTTAACAAAAAAAAACAAAATGATTCTAAAAATCATAACAAAGTTATTTTATTTCACTAACTTGAAAAGTTAAATTAGTGCTGCCCTAAAAAAGAGTATGTTGAATATCTCAGTGAAAAAGGAACTTTGGTTCTTCGCAACAATGAGTGCTTTTTAGAATGAAAAAACTATATATTGGGTATAAAGACCATTATTCGTTATTGTGATGAAGCGGAACTTTAATGGCAAGTATGTGTTTTCTCTATGTTATTTATTGGTAGTTAGGTTATGATCGATTC
>CBDUVK010000197.1:0-5669 GCA_965370645.1 uncultured bacterium | reverse complement strand
CGTCCGGATCTGTGAGGGTGAAATTCAGCAATGAATGAACTACTCGACTAGTTATCCACTTATCTATATATGTAGATATATGAATATGATTATTCCAAAATATTTATAGCTTTATAGAGAAAATACTCATGGATACGGGTATCATCTGTAAGTTCGGGATGAAATGTAACAACTAAAATTTGTTTGTTTTCAGCAATAACCACTTCTTCCTTATGAAAACCGATACATGTAACCCCCTGCCCTACTTTTTTTATTTTAGGCGCTCGAATAAATATTCCTTCAAAGGTAATCTTATCTGCTCCCAGAGTAACATCTACCTCATCAATAAAAGAGTCAATTTGACGCCCATAAGCATTTCGGGTGGTTTCGATATCAATCAATTGTAAACTTTGAAGGGGAGGATTATGAACCCGGTTTGACAGAACAATTAATCCTGCACAGGTTCCCATGATGGCTTTCGTTTTGGCAAATTCCCGGATCCCTTTTATCAGTCGGTTGGCATGAAACAGTTTTATAAGGGTAGTGGATTCTCCTCCCGGAATTATCAGTGCATCGCACTGCTTTAACTGCTGAAGCGTTCTAACGGGAATATTTTCGGTCTGAAGTTTATTTAATACCTTTTGGTGTCTTTCGAAATCGCCCTGAACTGCGAGAACTCCTATTTTCATCCGATTTACCATCCCCGGGTCTGCAGGAGCTGTTCCTCCGGAATTTCACTGATTTCGAGGCCTTTCATTGCTTCTTTTAAATCTTCAGATTCTTTTGCCACAATATCAAAATCCATATAGTGGGTGGTTGCCCTGACAATTGCCTTCGCTCTGCGGGCAGGATCAGAAGATTTAAATATGCCACTGCCAACAAAAATCGATTCTGCGCCAAGTTGCATCATCAAGGAAGCATCTGCAGGTGTGGCCACCCCGCCAGCTGCAAAATTTGGTACCGGCAGTTTTTTATGAGTTTTTACATGAGATACAATTTCCGCCGAGGTTCCGGTTTTTTTCGCATATCCCACGATCTCCTCGTCATCCAGGGCAATAATCCTTTTTAATTCTTTCTGAATTGAGCGCATATGACGCACTGCCTCGACAATATTTCCGCTTCCCGCCTCCCCTTTGGTACGCAGCATGGCAGCACCTTCGCTTATGCGCCGCAGTGCCTCACCAATTTCCCGGCAACCACAAACAACAGGTACCTTAAAAGGATGTTTATCGATATGATATTCTTCGTCTGCAGGCGTAAGAACCTCGCTTTCATCTATGAAATCTACTCCAATTGCCTGTAATATCTGAGCTTCTGCAAAATGCCCGATTCTACATTTTGCCATCACCGGGATCGAAACTGCATCCTGAATTTCCCTAATCAATTTTGGATTGCTCATACGGGCAACCCCTCCCTGGGTTCTAATATCAGCAGGGATTCGTTCCAGTGCCATTACAGCGACCGCCCCACCATCTTCGGCTAGCTTTGCCTGATCAGCATTGGTGACATCCATGATGACGCCACCTTTCAGCATTTCTGCCAGACCAACCTTTAACTTGTATTCTTTATCTTTAAAATTCATGGAAAAATCCTCCAACTTAATGCGCTCAAATATATTTTACCTTCTATTTTAATGCAAGTTCATTGAAAATTATTATTCTATAATTAAAAACATATAAAAAAAGCCCTACCGCAGCAGGGCTCTCAATTCTACTATGAGCATATATAATTATTTTGGTTTTACTGCATTTCGTATTTCTTTACCGGCAAACATATCCACAAATTGGGCCGCAATTTGGGTTCCAACATTTACCTGGGCTTCCGCAGTGGATGCACCAATATGTGGTGTACACATCACACGCGGATGCTTCGCCAGACTCAGATCTGTTGGTGGTTCCGTACTATATACATCAACACCGGCAGTTGCAACAATACCATCATCCAGCGCTTTAATTAAATCCGCTTCATTAACAATCCCTCCCCTGGCACAGTTAATGAAGTACACACCCTTCTTCATTTTTGCGAATTCTTTGGCCGAGATCAAATTTGAAGTTTCAGGTAATTTTGGTACATGAATAGAGATTATATCTGCATTAGTAAGTAATTCATCCAGATCCGCTACCAGCCTCACACCAAATTGATCAATAATTTCACGGCCTACGTAAGGATCATAACAGATGACTTCCATTCCCAGGCAGCGGGACTTGATCGCTACCTGTCTTCCTATTTTTCCATATCCTATAACCCCCAAGGTTTTTCCCTGTACCTCAGTTCCGGCCAGGGCTTTCTTTTCCCATTTTCCTTCCTTCATAGTAGCAGAGGCAGTATAAAGATGACGTCCTAATCCCAGCATATAAGCAAGTGCCAGTTCTACCACTGCGTTGGTATTGGCCCCGGGAGTGTTCATAACAACAATATTGTTATCAACAGCTGCCTTCACATCAATATTGTCGACGCCAGATCCGGCTCTTCCGATAACCTTCAGATTTTTTGCGGCTTTGATCACTTCCGGAGTTACTTTTGTAGCACTCCGTACAATCAAACCATCATACTCACCGATGATGGAAAGTAACTCTTCCGGGGGGAGTCCAAACTTCTCATCCACTGTATGTCCGGCTTGCCGCAATACCTCACCACATGCCGGAGATGATTTGTCACTGATTAAAATTTTCATATATACACCTGTTTATTTTAAATTATGATCCAATTTCGTCGATAATCTGTGAAATAATTCTTAATAAAGCAAGGTGATTAAAAAATTAAAAGCAGGCGCATTGCATAAATATTTTACCCGTTAAAATTTTGGTCAATACTCACCATCACACTACCAATTCCAGTACGCTTTTTTGAAGAGATTAGATGTATTTTCTCCCGGGTTTGCCATCCTAATTCTCTTACTATTTCGTTTACACGTTCAGTTTTGGCATGTGATCCAATTTTATCGGATTTTGTCAGAATTAACTCAAAATTGATCTTCTGATATTGCAAATATTCCAGGAGCTGCAGGTCATTCGCTTTCATTCCGACCTTCGCATCAATCAAGGTAAATAAAATTTTTAACTGGTCGCTCGACTCCAGATAAATTTCAATCAAATCTTGCCAACGCTTTTTCTCAGAGTGAGATACCTTGGCATACCCGTAACCCGGCAAATCTACAACATAAAATTCATCATTGACCTTAATGTAATTAATCGATCGCGTTTTCCCGGGGCTTTTGCTCACGCGTGCGATATTCTGACGATTAAGAAGGTAATTTATAAGCGAGGATTTCCCCACATTGGATCGCCCGGAAAAGGCATATTCAGGAAGAAGTGGGCTGGGGCGTTCCTCAAGTTTTCCTATACTCCTGATGAATTCTGACTTTTTAATTTTGATCATAGGTATATTTCTTGAACTATGAGGTCAAAAAAAAAGGGAAGCTCTCACTTCCCCTTTTAGTAGCAATGAAAATATTAAACCAGTTTATCGATTCTTTCCTGAAACTGCGATTTTGGTGAATTTCCTATCACCTGATCTACCATCCTTCCATCCTTAAAAAATATGACAGTAGGAATGCTTCTTATTCCATATTTGACAGCGATATTGGGACTATCATCTACATTAACCTTGGCTACTTTAACCCTTCCTTCATATTCAGATGCAAATTCTTCCATATAAGGGGCAATCACTTTGCAGGGGCCACACCATACTGCCCAAAAATCCACCACAGTCGGGACTTTTGAGTTTATAACTTCTTGTTCAAAGGTTTCTTCAGTTACTTCGACAGGTTTTGACATATTCTATCTCCAAAATTAATTTTCTAATTCTAAAATACATATCTCAGAAATAAAAAACAACGGGACTTTCATTTTACAGTACCAATTCTCTTCAACTATATATAAGAGAAATTACATTTAAAATTGTTGATGATTCTTCCCTATCTGATAAATATTTCCAAAATATCACTCTTCAGGAAGATACAATATCTCGATTTTGATTTCTATAACACCGCTCTGCAACGCGTCCAGTGCTTTCGCCGCACCTTTCGATAAATCTATAATCCGTCCTTCGATGAACGGTCCTCTATCATTTATTTTGACATTTACTGTTTTCTGATTGGATAGATTTGTTACCCGGCACACCGTTCCAAAGGGTAGCGTTCGATGTGCGGCAGTCAGAGCATTCATATCAAATGTTTCACCACTGGCCGTTTTTCTGCCGTGATATTTTTCCGCATAGTAAGAGGCTTTTCCATACAAAGTTTTGCTGCCCTGGACTTGGGAACGATCCTTACGCAATGATTCTCTGCTGGAGCCTAATTCGTCGGTTCCGGTTCGGCTTTGTCCGGTTGTACTGCATGCACATAACAGAAAAATGAGGAAATGGAGCAAGGATATTGTTTTTAGATATTTCCACATGACAGTTTTAGAATTTTTTGAAAATTTATAAATTGTTAAATCCGGCGACATTTACTTTCTACCGCGCTGCATGCGCCAATTCCGGAATTCCGGTGTTTTTGATACCGATGGTATGGTCAGTAAAATATCCTTGGAAGATTCAACCGGTTGTTCGTCCGGAACTATGGTTGGAGTAAATTCTGTCGAATCCTCAGGAACCAATGATGTTGAGATACTATCAACCGGCAATGTTATTTCAGGCTCAACCTCAGGTTCTTTCGGTGGACTAATTTTTCTGGTTGCAATAGCAACAAATTCCGGTTGATGGAAGTTTTCTTTAAGGATAGTGTACTCCTGCACAGCAAGATCTATCTCCTTCAAATCTTTTTCATAAATCCAGGCCCGTGCTAATTGAGCCTTGGCCGACCAGATGGAGGTCGAATCCATAGCAGCGACACGCTTGTACAGTGAGAGAGCACTGTCTATTTGATTCTGGTAATAAAGGTTTTCAGCTTCGAGAAACAAAACATATTCAACCTGATCGTCCGAAACCTGAAAATCATCATCCTCTTCAAGCAATCCTCGCTGTTTTAAGATAACTTTTGAGAAGGACGATTCGGGATAGTTCTTAATCAAAATATTTTCAAGAGAATCCACTTTTGAGGGATTGGAATAGGACGATTTTGAATAAATAAATGCTAAAGAATATATTGCTTTGGGGGTTAAAATTGAATCCTCATACTGCTCGATAAAATTTTGATAGTGGACAATGGCAGAATCATATTCCTCGATCTGCAATAGAAAAAACTCCGCAAGATGATATTGATTCTCTTTCAAATCTTTTTTTATCTGAGGAAGTTTACGTTTTTCCACCTCTTCTTCAACTACGGGGGCCTTAAAAATCAGATAATTGTCTATTTTGCTTAAAGAATCCTGCAACACACTCTTAAGAGTATCATCCTGGCTAAGATTAAGTGTATCTGTAATCACTTTTTTTAAGGAATCCAGCTGGATGAGAGTATATTGAAACAAGATTGAGGTCGTGTCAATTTTTGAAGCGAGGGTATCAGAAGATGCGGAAGGTGCAGAAGGTGCCCGGCCGATCGCAGAAAGGATCGAATCTTCCTCCTGCAGGGTGTAAAGAGAATCTAAAAAATAGCTATCATTCTCAAGTTTGAAAATAAGATAGCGGTCTTGTTTTATCCCGTCTCTAATCTTCTTTAATTCTGAAAGAAAATAGAATTTATCTTCTGCAATCTCCACACTATCAAATCTGGCATAAATTTTTCGAACTTCTCCATAGTAGTACACTGC
>CBDUVK010000196.1:0-5755 GCA_965370645.1 uncultured bacterium | reverse complement strand
CATTTAAGTTACTCATCACCCTTGGCGAAATTGGACTAATCGTTATCCCCATTATTTATATAAAAAAGCTGAAACTCTCTCTCAAAGAAGTATTTCGCTGGAACGCAATACCGCTGGAAATTGTATTTTGGAGCATTATCATCGGACTATCGATGAGTATTGTGGGTGATGAATTGGATCGATTAGTAAGCCTGATCATCCCTGCTCCGGAGTTTCTTGCTGAATTATCCGCAGCTTTACAGATCAATTCCGTGCTCGATTTCGTTATTCTGTTTACCGGTGCCGTTATCGCGGCAGCCTTTGTAGAGGAGTCCATTATTCGAGGATTTCTGCAAAAATCTCTGGAAACCCACCTGGATGTCACCAAGGCGGTGATCTATGCCAGCCTTGCCTGGACAATCATTCACGGAATGCTTTACTGGGCTATACAGATCTTTTTGCTGGGGATCCTTCTGGGTATCCTCGCCTGGCGTTCTAACAGTATCTACCCCAGTGTAATCGGACATGCAATCAATAATACACTGGCTTTAATATTTAATAATATTCACCAGGAAAAACTGGATGGACTCTATCTTTGGGGAGATCATGTTTCTCCTCTATTACTTATTATCGCGGTTGCGGGTTTGTATTTCGGGGTAAAAACTTTTTATCAATATTATGATCGGCCCACCCAGGACCATTTTTCTATAAATTAGGCGGGAATTTTCTGTATGAAAGGATAATCCTCCAAAACCGCCCTAATATTCTTTTCCGCCTGGATTACATCGGTAGCACGGCTGTTATTCAATACATCACAGATCGCTTGCGGTGTAACATTCTTTCTCAAAGCTACTTTTTTATAGGTACCGAGTTCAAGATAATCCCAGTATAACTGATAATGTCGGTCGTTCCATTTTAGTTTAATGGAAGATATCAGTTTAAAAATGGTATTAATTAAAGGATCCAGTTGATCATTTTTGGAGATAAACCAGAGACAGGTTTTATGCTTTTTTGCTAGTCCCAGGGCGCGGTTCGCCCGGTGAAATGCGGGACCATCCATTTCAATGGGTAAGGTACCGCCCATTCGGTAAATAGATCCCACCCCCATTCCAAAACGAAGACCCATGGGAAAAACCGTTTTCTGGAGAGAATGTATAATTTCATAAGCGTTTCTTGGCTCAATTATCAAAGCCTGAAATTCATCGCCTTTGGTCAACGTGGTCGGTGCTTCCAGATAGGAATTGTATTCCTCATTAATCTGGACAATTGCCGATTTTAAAAATAACTGGGTCTGATACCGGTCGCTACCATTTAATTGCTTGGAACCACTGATGTCTCCAATGATGACTGTATAAATCTGCGAATCTTCGATGTGTTTATTCGAGTTCATTATCAATTATTCGGCTTCTATTTATGATTTCCAGGAAAGATGGTATTGACAGGATTCGCCATCTTCCGCTTCACATTGATTTTCTTTCAGGACTACGGATTTACCTCCACAAAGCTCAACACCTTTCACAAGAATTGTCTGAATGAACCAGCAATAAGGTTTATGAATATCCTCATCGTAATCAAAGGTAATGTCGGCTTTAGTTTCCCCTGTTTTGGAATAGGTATATTTTCCAAAATTACAGATATGAGAATAAAGTCTTGCTATCTGGGCTAAAAATCCCTGAGGATTCTTGTTCTGAATATAATTGTAAAAATATCGATCAAGCATCAAAGGTGCCGATTGCTCTCCAATTTCTATAAAAAGTGATTCAAGTGGCATCTTTGTCGCTTCCCCCAGGACAGAATCGAGTTCCTTCAGTAAATGAAAAGAATAGAGATTTGTCAAAAACACTTGTTCCCCAATGGCTTGACGGACAGGTTCACTTAGCTTTTGGAATATCTGTTGATATTTAACACCATTTTCCTGATTTTCAATATAGTCCAATCTGGATTGAATAATTAATCCTCTGATGTCACTCATCGCTAATCTTGATCCTTTCCAGTTTATGTTTTAGTTGATCAATAAAATTTGCAATCCCTGCCGATTTTTTCCCGGCGCCCTGAACAAGTGAGGGGCTTCCGCCGCCCTTTGCATCAATTAAAGGAAGCAGATCATTAATTAAATCATGCAGGTTCAGCTTACTCACTAAAGAATGACCGAGCATCCAATTGAATCGTCCCTCGTTAATTCCGAAAACGGCAACCAGGCGCCCTGATTCTTTCAGAATAGAATCCATAAAGATTTTTAATGCTTTATGATCGACATTTTCCAAAAATTGATGAATAAAAAGAATTCGGTTAATTTGAACAGCCTGGGACAGTGCCTGTTCAGCAATGCCCAATAAACGCTCTGATTGAAGTTTTGTAATTTCCCGTTGAGCATGTTTCATTTGCTCATTTAAATCATGAATCCGTTTTACCAACAGATGTTCACCACAAGTCAGGAGCGTACCCAATTCCCGCAGCAATTCAGTCTTTTTACCGTAATCCTCAAAAGCCCTTTCACCTATCTTGGCATGAATGCGGGTATGTCCTCTGATTTTTTCCTGGCCGGTTATCTTAATCAATCCAACTTCACCAGTTCGGGAGACATGCAGACCGCCACATGCCGCAGCATCAAAATCAGCAATTTGAACAATTCTGACCTTACTCACATCAGGAGGCGGGCGACGTATGTGAAATTGTTCCACTTCATCCGGATCGACCCACAGAAGATTCACGGGAACATTTTTGTTAATAATCTCATTCGCACATTTTTCTACATCTTTTAAAGTTTCATCTGAAATATTTTCCGAATCTGTTTCAATAGCCGTGTAAGAATCACCAAAGTGAACAGAGACAGTATGACACTTTCCGACTCTTAATAAAGATTGGGAGAGGATATGTTGTCCGGTATGCTGCTGCATATAATCCAATCTCCATTCACGGTCCACTTTCCCTTGAACAACGTCGGATGGCAAGGGGTCACTCATAAAATGGATAATTTCACCATTTATTTTACGAACATCGGTTACTTTAACATCATTCAGTTCACCTTGATCTGATGGCTGTCCCCCACCCTCAGGGTAAAAACAGGTCTGGTCCAAAATGACTCCTGTTTTACCATCAGTTTCTATCCTTTTGACCACTTTGGCTTGAAAAAGAAATTGGTAAGCATCGTTATAATAAAGTAGCTCAGCCATCCGAAAAACTCTTAGAATTTTTCAAAATTAAGATAAAAAAACTGCAATATCAAGCTTATATACTTGATATAATGAATTTAAGCAAATAGAATTGATATTTATCGTAAACCGTATGAAAAATAATTTTCATAAATTTTCAAAATTGAAATTACACTTTTATATTTTAACCTGCTTAATTCATAAAATTTCTTAATTTTAATTTAAAGCTAGTATAATTAATCTCTTAACCTTGCCACGGTTTTAAAACCGTGGTAAGATGAACAATTATTTGAATTCTTGCAAATTTATGAATTAAGCAGACTGAATAAATACATTTATTGAAGTGCTCAGCAAAAAGGTCCTTTTTAAAGGATAAGATGGCCAAACATCCGAATTATGAGGGAAAACAGAATAGCTAAGATTAAGGTAATGAGTATAACGGCAGTCATCCAGAATCGGTTCAGTTCTTTGGCAAGAACGGCCATAGTGGCAATGCAGGGAATGTAGAAAGTGATAAATATGGTAAAGGTTAACACTTGAGTTGTCGAAAGGACTGATAAGATCTGGGTTGTTCCAATGGCCTGGGTTAGCATAATCAGGGACAGCTCTTTGCGAAGTACTCCAAATATAAGGGTGGTTCCGACGACTGCGGGAAGTCCTAACAAAATGGTGAGTGGAGATAAACCCTGGTTAATCAGCTTATCCAATTGGAAATATTCAAGCAGACCAAGTACAATACTACCCAGAATAAGAATTGGCCAGGCAACAATGATAAATTCTTTAATACGAAACCAGGTTTTTTTTCGCACAACCTGGAATGAGGGCCAACGATAAGGTGGAATTTCCAAAATCATACCCGGCGTAACCTCCGGCATCAACATGGAGAGGACTTTTCCGGTCAGGGAAATCACCACGATATTGAATAAATAAATAGCAAACGCCCAGAGAGGTCCCAGATAGAAGGCGACCAATCCAAAAATAACCACCGATCTTGCCGAACAGGGTACCATACTGGAGATCACAGCGGCGATTATTTTATCCCTTCGGGACGGGAGAATTCGCGTGGCCATCACGGCTGGAACATTACAACCATACCCCAATACCGCCGGAATAATTGATGTTCCGTGCAGACCAATGCGGTGCATAAAGGTGTCCATTAAAAAGGCAACTCTGGGAAGGTAACCGATATCCTCCAGTATCGTTAAACCGATAAGGAAAGGAATCAGGTAAGGCAGCACAATAGCTATCCCCCCACTAATTCCCCAAACAATGGATTGAATAAGGTGAAACCAGAAAGTCTGCTGATTGAGCTGATCGGACAATATGTTCTGTAAATCTTCGAAGCCGGTCAGTAAAAGACCTTCAAACAACGCTCCAAATTCAAAAATAATATAAAAGAAAGAAAGTAATATAGTCAGTAGAATTACATATCCTCCGACTCGATGCATCACCACGTTATCGAGCTTATCCCGCCAATCTCTATGGGGGTGCACGATTTTTACAATTTTTCCATAAATATCCATAGCCATGGCATGCCGTTCCAGAACCAGAACACTATCCTGTGGTTTACCCCGCAATTGAACCAATTTTTGTTGTAAATTATTAACCTTCTCCGTAATCATGGTGCCATTCTGATGGGCAAGAATCTCCTGATAATAGTGGTCATCTTCCAATAATTTGATTGCAAGGAACCTGGAAGGATAAATAAATTTTTTGGAATATTTATTTTGAATTACTTCTTCTAGTTCGGTAATAATTTCTTCCACATCCCGTTGGCAGGAAATGCTTTGAGGAACATTTTCCTTTCCATTTTCGATCACTTCCTTTGCATCCTGAAAAAGATCACGGACACCCAAATTCTTACTGGCAATTGTGGTTTGCACCGGGAGATTCAATAATTGGGCCAATTCTTCAACATCAATTTCAATTCCCTTTCGGCTGGCTTCATCCATCATGTTAAGCGCCACAATGATAGGAATTCCCAGATCAATGAGTTCCAGTGTTAAAGGAAGGCTTCTCCCTAATTGAGATGCATCGATAATATTGATGATGAGATCAAATTTTTCTCGCAGCAGGTATTTACTTACCTGGGCTTCAGCTTCATTGGTGGAGGATAGTGAATAGGTTCCCGGAAAATCAACCAGATCATATATGTCACCATTCAGACGAACCCGGCCTTCCATATATGCCACAGTTGTTCCGGGTAAATTGGAGGTAACCGATTTATACCCGGCAACCGCATTGAAAATAGTACTTTTTCCGGAATTAGGTTGACCAACTAAGGCGATTTTCATACTTCTTCAACCATAATTTTCGCTGCCACACCTCGTCCAACCGCGATCGAAGTCCCGTGGTTTTCAATCAGCAATGGTCCTGCAAAGGGGGCATTTCTCTTTATGGTAACAACGCTCCCCACACCAATACCGAGCTGGGCCAGAGACCTGCGGGCTCCTTTACCGCCGCTGATGCTCACAATTTTCACTGAGGCCCGTGAAGATATATCCAATAGTGATTTCATATGACTCAAATATCGATCCTGAAAATATAATAGTAACATCGTGGGCACATATCCCAATAAAACCATCGACCGCGATAAATTAATATTAAGATTTAGTATCAACAAG
>CBDUVK010000195.1:0-5769 GCA_965370645.1 uncultured bacterium | reverse complement strand
GCACGTCCGGATCTGTGAGGGTGAAATTCAGCAATGAATGAACTACTCGACTAATTAAAAAGTGACGAGATCTGTCAACAAAAAAAGGCACTATATTCAATGGCTGAGAAAAAGGATAAATTTTTGGGCGATGTATATCAGTATCGCCGGGCAGTAGTACTGTTATCAGCTGCCAAAACTGGAATTTTCGATTATTTTATTACCAATCGGCAGAACACCATCAAGGATATAGCAGCACACTTTTCCTGGGATGAAAGGGGCACAGAAATTCTACTAAACGCGCTCTGTGCTTTAGGTTATTTACAGAAAAAAGATGATTTGTATGAGATAGCGGCTGAATGGAAAACCCGATTCAATAAAGAAGAATATCCACTTCTTAAAGAGTGGTTGCTGCACGAGTGGCGGTTACTACTGCGCTGGATACATCTCCCGGAAGTTCTGCAAAGCGGTTTACCTTTTCGGGAACCCGAGAAAACCTCCATTCATCGAAATCATCACAATTTTATTCTTTCTATGGCCCACCGGGAGCGGGAGAATGTGGCCAGTTTGCTCAAAAAGATCGATCTTTCTTCACATCATAATCTGTTGGACCTTGGCGGAGGTCCCGGGCTTTTTGCAATTGCCTTGGCCGAAAAATACCGGCAGCTCAGGGCGACTGTGTTTGATACTCCGGAAACAGAAAAGATTGCCCAAGATTTCTTTAAGAACAGCTCCGCCCGGAAACGGTTGGATTTTCGCAGCGGGGATTTTTTAGTCGATAATCTGGGCGGACCCTATGATGCTGCATTACTTTCAAGTGTTCTGCATATCTATAGTCCCGAAGATAATGAAGATCTCCTTCACCGGGTGTATAACAGCCTGATGCCCGGAGGAAAAATCATTATCCGTGATTTTTTACTGAATCCCCAAAAAACCGGTCCTGTCATCGGTAACCTGTTTGCGGTGAATATGCTGATCAATACCGATCGGGGTAATGCCTATACCTATCGGCAAATGAAGTCATGGTTAATCCAGGCAGGCTTTACAAAAATTAAAAGGAATTCTCTGCAGGGCCGGATGCTCCTCATGAAGGGTGTAAAACCCTAAAAAATTAATTTTCACAGTTAACCCAGAGAGAACTGATCCCCTACATTCATCAGTTTAATTTTTGCTTTGAGATGGTTAAAGAGATAGTTAATACAACGAAAACCGCAGCAGTGAAGTGGTGCCATGAAATCTGGCTTGAGTTGAATCAGATGGTTTACAATCTCTGAGACTTTTTGATCAGTGGCAGTTTGCAGATGCATCCCTCCTATAATCAGGTGAATCCGGTTATCACCCAGGATACGCATCGCATGTTTTACAGTATTCACCGGTCCCGCATGCCCGCAACCCATTAAAATAATCAGACCTTTAGTAGTCCGAAGAATCAGAGCCATATCGTCATGGATTTCATCATGGATGTAACTTTCCAGGACATGTTCCTGGTATTCCTCATCGATTTTTTCATAGTCAGTCAGTCTGGGTATCTCTCCGGAAATCCAAACATCCGGTAGAATCTCTTTCGGCTGAGATTTCAGCAGGAATTTGGCGCCCAGTTCTTCCAATTCCGACTTTTCCCAGGGGACGCCAATCTCAACTCGTTCTTCATCTATAATCTTGAACTTCTTGTGAAAAATATTGGGATGACAATATATGTCAGTTTGGCCTATTTCTTTCAACAAAGTTAGTAATCCACCGGTCATGTCATAATGACCGTGACTGAGGACAATTTTATCCAATTCGCTCAGATCCAACTGAAGCATTTTTGAATTATGGATAACGGTATCAGTCTGGCCGGTATCAAAGAGTACTTTATATTCTGGCATCTCAACCAGAATGGAAAGACCCTGTTCTGCAACTAATTTTGGATTGACAACCCGGTTTTCACATAGAATAGTTAATTTTACATCTGAAAGCATACTGTTCCTCCCATCGAACAGTGAATACTACATATTAAGAAATTAATGAAAAAAATTCAACCATAAGTCTGCTCATTTATATTTTTTTTGGTAAGAGATTTGAAACCGTTTATATTCAATTTGAGAATTTATAAGAATTATTTGAGTTGCAGAGATGCATAATGAAATTTTATATATGGCATTGGGAGATACGCGTGGTATCGGCGCTTCTTCTCATTATTTGCGTCTGGGAGATTGGGGGATCATATTGGATGCCGGAATTGATCCTCAACAGACCGGTGATCAAAGCATACCGCAATTTACTAAATTAAATGAGATGCCGGTGAATGCGATTGTCATAACTCATGCGCATCTGGATCACCTCGGATCGCTCCCGGTTGCTATTCGTTATTTCCCGCATGCCAGAGTATATATGACACCTGCCACAGCTGCTCTAAGTGAAGTGATGTTGTTCCATTATTATAGAGTTCAGGAACGTAAAGCAAAACTCAGTCGCGAGAAGTTTAATCCGCATTATACACCCGAAGAACTGGAAACATATTTATATCTGTTTCAATCGTTTGATTATAATTTTCCATTTACAATCCATGGTTTTCAGGAAAGTGAGATTAGCCTTATTTTTTGGGATGCCGGCCATATTCTGGGATCCGCCGGAGTTGAAATCCAATGGCGGGGTCATAAAATATTTTATACCGGCAATACCAAGAAATCTAGCCAATTTATTCTAAGAGGTGCAAAATACCCTCGCAAGACCCATATTCTGATCTCTGAAACTACCTATGGGAATCATGCAGAAGCACCTCAACTGAAAAAGCAGACTGAAATTAAACGGCTCATTGACTTTATCACCCAGAAAATTAATTTTAACGGAGCCATACTCATACCGGTATTTGCACTCGGGCGAACTCAGGAAATACTGTTTTTGTTGTATCGATTGATCGCACAGAGAAAAATTCCTGTGGTTCCGATTTATTTAACCGGAATGGGGGTTAAAATTAATCGGATATATGACCGTCTTCTGCATAAAATTTATCCTGATTTTCAACCAAAATTATTACGAACCATCACAGCTGATACCCTAAACAGCAGATCTTATCGAAAACCGTGTATTATCCTGGCAACCTCGGGTATGATGATGCCTAACACCCTATCTTATGAAATTGCCGGTGAATTTCTTTCCGATGCCCGTAACGGAATCGCGATGGTAGGCTGGGCGGATCCTGAGACTCCCGGTGGATCCTTGAGGGAAAAGAACACAGAAAGGATCAAACATATCTTTGCTGTCGAACGATTACAATGTGATATTCAGGTGTTTTACTTTTCTGCTCACTCGCATCGCGAAGAATTACTACAGATGATCGAGCGATTAAAACCCAGAAAAACGATTCTGTGCCATGGAGATGATACTGCTCTTCAATGGATGGAGGAGCAAATTAAACAGCGGGCAATCTCTCGGGAGGTCATTATACCAGAGATGGGAGATATTTTAACTTTGTGATCAATTTAGGGCAGTAAACCTCACCTTATATAAATATCCGGCCATTTTCCTGGTTTATTTAATGGAATTTCGCGTGTTATTTCTACCAAATATTATATATAGAAATCCGTGAGTGTCTGGTTTAATATTTGTTATGGTATTTAAGTTTAAAAAATATTGGGAATTGAGATACTATTTTCAGTGATCGGCTTGATTTAATAACTCACCCTAAATCCCTCTCTTAAAAAGAGAGGGACTTTCTTTTACCTGCAATTTGGCCCCTTCTCTTAGTAAGAGAAGGGGTTGCCTGCCTGGCAGCAGACAGGGGGATGAGTTTTTTCATCTGACAAACTAAACCGGACGCTAATGCCAGAAACCAAAAAAGAGGTTGCAAAAAAATATTCATTTCTTTAAATTATTAGGCTTTTTAGTTAAACAAAATAATAGATCTAGCGGAAAAAGAGCTGATTTGGTATGTTTGAAGATCTGACTGCGAAGCTGGAAACGACGCTGAAGCGACTGAGAGGGCAGGGGAAGCTTACTGAAACTAATATTGCGGATTCTCTTAAGGAGATCCGACGGTCTCTGCTGGAAGCGGATGTTAACTACCGCGTTGTAAAGAATTTTATTAAAAAAATTCAAACGAAGGCGGTTGGAGAGGAAGTAGTCCGCAGCGTCACACCCGGACAGCAAATCGTAAAATTAGTGCATGACGAGTTGATTGAGCTTATGGGTAAAGCTCAATCTGAATTAAAATTGGCGGGTATACCACCATCCATCGTTATGTTATGCGGATTGCAGGGTTCAGGAAAAACCACCTTTGCAGCCAAAATAGCAAATTTCCTGAGAAAAAAAGGCCGACATCCCATGCTGGTGGCAGCCGATATATATCGCCCGGCTGCGATTCAGCAATTGCAGGTACTGGGAAAAAGTTTAAATATTCCCGTCTATACGGAGGAGGGGAGTGATCCTGTTCGAATTTGCCAATCTTCTGTGAAAGCCGCCCGGGAAAATTCTTGCGATGTGTTAATTCTCGATACCGCAGGTCGTTTGCACATTGATGAAGAGATGATGCAAGAATTGGAACGAATAAAGAAGGAAGTGGCTCCCCAGGAAATACTGTTTGTTGCAGATGGCATGACGGGTCAGGATGCGGTAAATGCTGCAATGCAATTTTTGGAACGATTGGACTTTAGCGGTGTTGTGCTGACTAAGATGGATGGAGATGCCCGCGGTGGGGCGGCTCTGTCCATAAGACAGGTTACCAATCGGCCTATCAAATTTGTTGGTATCGGTGAAAAGCCGGATGCCCTGGAATCTTTTCATCCGGAACGCATGGCCTCCCGTATTCTGGGGATGGGTGATGTGGTTAGTCTGGTTGAAAAAGCCCAGGAAGTCGTCGATCTGGATGAAGCTCAAAAATTAGAAGAGAAGCTGCGTAAAGAGCAGTTCAATCTGGAAGATTTTTATGGTCAGATTCAACAAATTAAAAAGATGGGTCCGCTTGATCAAATATTAGGTATGATTCCCGGAATGGGAAAGCAGTTAAAAAATATCAGCCTGAGTGATGATGCGTTTGTTAGTGTTGAAGCGATTATTAACTCGATGACCCCGCGAGAGAGACAGAAACCGCAGATTATTAACGGGAGTCGGCGGCGAAGGATTGCACTGGGAAGTGGAACCCTGGTGCAGGATGTGAATAAACTTCTCAATCAATTTGAGGAGATGCGCAAGCTCTTTAAAAAAATGAAAGGTGGAAAATTCCGGGGCGCGTTAAGACCGGGCGCATTACCTTTTTAGAAATTTTCAGATAAAAAAAGATAAATTATGGAGGTATGATTTGGCAGTAAAATTAAGGTTACGGCGATTGGGAAGAAAAAAACGTCCCTACTATCGGATTGTTGCGGCGGATTCCCGTGCACCCCGGGATGGCCGGTTCATCGAGGAAATCGGACTGTATAATACACTTACCGAACCGGCAAGTGTGGTCGTGAAAGAAGACCGGGCTCTGTACTGGCTGGGAGTTGGTGCTATTCCCAGCAAAACCGTCAAGAACATTCTAAGTCGTCAGGGTATTATTTTAAAATTTGACTTAACAAAAAAGGGATTTCCTGAAGAAAAAATCAGCGAGGAGTTTAAAAAGTGGGAAGTTCTTCAGATTGAAAAGGCAAAACGTTTAGAAATGAAAAAAGCCGCAGAAAAAGAGAAGAAGAGGAAAGTCCGGGAAAAAGCTGAAGCCGCAAAGGCAGAAGAAGCTGAGAAGGCAGCAGTTGCTCCTGCCGTGCCTGCGGACACTCCTCCTGCAGAGGTTGAAACAGAATCCCCACAGAAAGAGGATGAACCTGCAGAAAA
>CBDUVK010000194.1:0-5782 GCA_965370645.1 uncultured bacterium | reverse complement strand
ACCAATATGCCGAATCTCAATGATCGTACTATCGATCTGCAATGGGGTTTCCCGGCAACGCTCCTGAATGGCACTTTTTATTCCAATCACACCAACGTCACCATGAACAATCCCTTCTATTTTGAAGGATCTTTATTGCATGAACTTGGACATGCCCGTTATTTGATTGATTTATACGGATTGAATGTTCATGACGACGGTACCGGAAACACCGTAGCCATAACCGAGAATGGCCAGCTTATTGTGGGCACCCCTTATATGCCGATGTTAGGCGGGGCAGTCTATTATACACCTATAAATGGTTTAATGAATGGTCAATATACATTCATTGATGAATACAGCACTGCGGCTTTGAACTTAATTGCCGGGCATCGGGCAATTTTGGGAAATTATAATGCCCCCGGTAATATTGGTGTATTTATGCAGGATCTTCCTTCAGAAAATCATTTGATTGTCAAAGATGCATCGGGAAATATTTTGCCCGGTGCTGATGTAAAAGTGTACCAGGCTAGCTCCCAGTCAGGAGTATGGTATGGGAAATTTTATGATGATATTCCCGATCTTCATCTACCGGCAGATAGCAATGGTGTTGTAGCAATGGGTAGATGTCCATTTTCCCTGAATGGAAATGTTGTCCATACATATGGACTTTCCAACAGCGTTATCATTATTCGGGTAGAAAAAAATGGTAAAATCGGTTATGGTTTTATGGAAGTAACCCAGTTCAATATGGAATACTGGCGTGGAAATACCACTTTAGGAAATTATGAGATGCAGTTTACCTTAATAGATCCTACCTCTATTACATCCGATAAACCTGATATTATAGTTGATCAGTTTGCTTTATTCCAAAATTATCCAAATCCTTTTAATCCCAGCACGGTCATTAAATATCAAGTAGCTGAAAAAAGCCGGGTAAAAATTACCGTATTTAATACCCTGGGAGAATTTGTGAAAAAACTGGTAGATAATGTGTCATATCCGCCCGGAAACTATAGTATCTCCTGGAATGGTAGAGATGAACTGAATAATCCGGTTGCGAGTGGAATTTATTTCTACCGTATGGAAACTGAAAATTTTCAAATGACCCGTAAAATGATTTATGTTCGTTAAATGTCTTTGTTGAATAAAAACCCCAAGTAAAAAGATGAGACATTTTTTTTTAATTTTATTACTCTCGATAACTGCAGCTGATCTGATCGCCCAATCCGATTTGCCGGTGAGAACACGTTGGATTTCACCTGATAATTCACTTCCGCTTAGTTATGAACAGTGGAAATCACATTGGAATAACACCCCGAAGCTATGGGGTGGTCAGGTTGTTTATCGGTACCGGGACAATTCATTCATATTACCAGACTCATTCGTTTTTGGGAATGATTATGCTTATTTCAAAGACTATGTTCGTCATAGTGACGGAACTTTATGTCAGCATTTACCGCCAATCAATAGTTTTGTAGTTTGGTTAAATGGTAATGATAACATACTCTTGACTGATGATGCCCCCCGTTGGAGTTTTGGTGATCCTAATATTAGCGGTATGGGTTGGTTTGGCATTGAGCTGGGCAATTTTGATCAACCAGCAGTGGCAATTGGTGATACCTTCAGCATTCAGTTTACCTGTTATCCACCCAACGAAAGCCCGGAGCAGGCAACTTATGACAAAACTGTGCTTTCATTTAATTTTGTGGCCTGGCCCACCACCTTACAACTACAGCCATACACTCTTCCTGAGCCACCTGATAACATTCAATTGGAGCGACTGTCCGGTGCTATTAAAATCTGCTGGAAGTTGGAAGAGGAGGTGAGTTATAAAATCTATCGGCGTAACCAGTCTGATACCCTGGCTCTCAACTTTCCGAGATTCCAATATGAAAAAATTGCCGAGAATATAATTGACTCCTGCTATGTTGACAATAATATCGATACCAATGATACTTATGGTTATATCTTATTCGCCAAGAATCTGAGTAATGGTTTAATTAGTGGAAGATCGAGGGATGCAAGGGAATTACCGCTATTGAAAAATGTTCGGGCAATTTTTGTACAGCCGGAATTGTATGTTGCAATTAAAACAAACCTGATGAGAGTCGTTACGGATTGGGAAAATGAGGGGGCAGATGTCATCGTGTACGCGATGCAGTTTCCGACCGTCGAGGCATTAAGGGATACATTACGCAGTATCGATGGTTTGACCGGCACTTTACTTATTGGAAATTTCCCGGTACCCTGGTTTCAGTTTGAGGATGATTCAGGAACCGGCTATCAGGAATATCCGGTAGATCTCTATTATATGGATCTGGACGGTGTCTGGGAAGACAATCTTTATAAGCCTTCTACGGGACCGATGCAACCCGGGTCTGATGGTATATTTGATACCCATTATGCCAATTATCCCAGAAGTACAGAACAACCGGATATTGTGGTTGGCAGAATCACTCCCACACCTGGGATGGGGGGGGCGGATGAGGTGGTTAATTATTATCTCAATAAATGCTGTGAATACCGACATGATTTGAATTGGATCCGCCAGCAATTTACCGCATTGGCATATCCTGATGATGACTGGCATACCTGGGGACAAGAAGTTGCAGATCAATACATTAGTCAGGCATATCAAAGTTATCACTGTATTTCCGATATAAATGCAACCACGGGCATCGATTATCGTGATCGTCTGGATGAACATTACAGCCTTATTCATGTATGGGTGCACTCCTGGTCTCAGGGGCATGCTTTCCGGATCAATAATGGCACCCAGAATCAATATTTTTATAATAATCAGATATTACCTGCCGGAGCAAATGCCAATTTTTATCTGTTGTTTGCCTGCGGTAACAGTCGATATGTAGAAGATCAGAATTGTGCCGCCATTTACGCATTTTCATCTTTTTCCGGTATCAACACTATTGGAAGTACCCACAGTGGAGGTATGCTCCACTTCGATTATTTCTATCCGGCGCTGGCACAGGGGATTTCTTTTGGAGAAGCATTTCTTCAAACTTTTCAATTTGTGGGTAATTTTGGTTTCAACCGGGAGATGAGAGGATGGTATTATGGCTTAACTTTCAATGGTGATCCCTTCATCGTACCACAAGCACCGGCCACTACGGTTATAACAAAAAACGAACCCCCGATTCTACTGGAAAATTTTGACATTGCAAATTATCCCAATCCGTTTAATTCGACCACCCGAATTTCCTTTCAGCTGAAAAGGGCAGGGGAAGTAAAACTGAATATTTATAATAACCTGGGTGAGCTTATTTTCACCAGGACTGACTACCAGGTATCTGCCGGATCTTATTTTATTAAATGGAATGGGAAAAACTCTGACAATGAACCGGTTTCAAGTGGGGTCTATTTTTATCAGATTATTCATAATCAGCAACCTTCCATGGTCCATAAAATGGCGCTGATTAAATAACAGGTCAATAATAATGAAAATATTTGGCATTACACTGATGCTGTTGATGATTCTGATTGCTTTAGGAAGCACGTATGGACATGGATATGTTTTTTCGAAAGCAAATGAGGAGATGAGGGATAATATTCTGATCGAGGTCAATCAGGAATTTATGCTCATAAAGTATGAATCAGTTTATCTGGGACAGATTGCTCCTCATATACGTCTGATGATGGATAGTAATAACGATGAAATTTTAACGAAAGAAGAGATAGATAGATTTAACGTTTTCTATAAGGAAACAATAAATGAGCATTTAAAGAACCATTCCTTACTTATCAATGAAAAGCCGGTATCCCTGCGATGTGTTACCTTATTTGCGCCCCGGATATTGGAAGATTCACTGCTTGCTCCTCTGCGCCTGGAAATCGTTTTAACAGCGACTGATTATTATCTGGATGCTGGAGAGCATGAATTAGTCATTGATCCGAAAGCTCTTTTTGAAAGCGGGAACCACTTCTTAAGACTTGCTGAGGAGAAAGTGGATTTTACCCTGGAGCAAGAGAAAGCAATAGGTCGATTTTTACTGATCAACGTGGTGGGAGATAAAAATTTCACCTTTACCTCATCCAAGCCCGGCCGGATAAGGCAAAATGCAAAATTGGCCCAAATTTATGGTGTATTTTACGAAGATACACCTTTGAATAATGATGATAAATCATATCCCTTAATCCGCATACGGTTTACTGTTTCTTGATCTTTTACTAAACTGAAGCTTACATCTTCATATAGATGACAGATACCTGCAGATTTATCCTGTTCCACTCTTAGCAATTATAGAGGTGGTTTCTTGCTGAATGCTGCACTCTGGGAGAAGAATGATATGAGAATAATTATCCTTTTCAGTCTCCTGATTTTCTATAGTGCAGCAATGACGTCCTATACAATCACCTCCCCTGATGGCCACCTTAAATTTATGATAGCTACCAAGGATACGTCAAATAAGATAGATATAATAAACTTTATAAAATATAATATTACTTATGATAGCAAGATTATCATAGACAATTCAGCAATGAGGTTTCAACTGCAAAATCTTCCTGAAATTGGCAATCAATTAACTGTGGAGGACTGGGAAAAGCGAGAGATTAATGAAAGGATAGAGCTATTTTACGGGAAATCAAAATATCTCCATAACTTTTGTAATGAGTTAAAACTTTTCCTGAGGGAGGCAAAACCACCTTACCGGAAATTCACATTGATTGTTCGTGCTTATAATGAAGGAATTGCCTTTCGCTGGCGATTTGAAAAGGTTTCTGAGTTAGAAAAGATTTTTCTGAGGGATGAACAAACCCAATTTAATTTTCCAGCGGGTATTGCTTATGCACTACATTTGAAAAATTTCCGGACACCCTATGAAAATAATTACAAGATTTTACCAACGACCAAATTGCCCTATGATCAACTTATGGGTTGCCCCTTACTGATTCATCTGAATTCCGGACCCTGGGTGGTTGTCACTGAAGCCAATCTCCATAACTACCCGGGTATGTATATCCTGCCGAATCCGGATGAACAAACCGGATTAATAAGCAAATTAGCTCCCCTTTTGGGGGATAGTACTCTCTCTGCCATTATCTCCCCACCCTTTGATCTGCCATGGCGGGTAATCATGGTTACCGATCACCCCGGGAAACTGATTGAATCCAATATCATCTCCAATTTAGCTCAACCTTGTAAATTAGAAGATCTTTCATGGATTCGACCTGGAAAAACTGCCTGGGATTGGTGGTCGGACCGAGTGGTGGAGGGTAGAAGTTTTCAGGGGGGTATGAATACTCCCACGATGAAATATTATATTGATTTTGCAGCTGATGCAGGTTTGGAATATATGCTGGTTGATGCAGGATGGTATGGTAAACATGATACTCCGGAAGAAGATATCACTACTACCATTGCGGAAATTGACATGCCCGAAATCCTCCGGTACGGCGCAAATAAAAATGTCGGAATCTGGTTATGGGTGAACTGGGAATGCGTAAGAGATCAGATGGATAAAGCCTTTCCACTCTATGAAAAGTGGGGTGTCAAGGGTATCAAAGTGGATTACATGAATGGGGATTCCCAGGAAATAGTTAATTTTTACTGGGAGGTCTGTCGTAAAGCAGCGGAACACCATTTGATGGTAAATCTTCATGGAGCGTATAAACCAACCGGATTGCGGCATACCTATCCAAATTTGTTAACCAGAGAAGGCGTATTGGGATTAGAGTGGAGCAAGTGGAGTAAACAGTGTAATCCGGATCATGAATTGACAATACCCTATACCAGAATGCTGGCCGGACCTATGGATTTTACACCGGGAGCTTTTCAGGTAGC
>CBDUVK010000193.1:0-5810 GCA_965370645.1 uncultured bacterium | reverse complement strand
GTGTTGGAAAAAAGTTTGCCGTATCAATATTTTTCTTAAACCAAATCTCCTATTTTTGGAATATAATAAAAAGCTGTTTCTATTTTTCGCCAAGGATAAAAATAAATATGATCAACTACTCACTATTTTCTTCTTTGGTAATAGTGGGATAAAATTGAATTAATTTCTTCAGAACATCTTCATCCAACTCCTGGAATTCTACACCGATATGATAATTGCTTCCCGATACCTTCTGGACCCGCCGTACCTTTCCGGTCAGGTCGATGACTTCCTCACCAACCGCCAGGTGAATCTGAATCGATGTATCGACAGGGAAGGTGCTGCGATCTTTAATTTTTACACCAGACTGGCTAAGGTCTTCGCTCAAAGCCATGCCGGCTTGAACAACCTTTCCCTTTTCATCCAGAATATCGTACGAAATAAAAAGCTGCGCATCGACACGAATTGATTTTCTTAGTTCTTTCATTTTATACCTCGATAGTTGTATCAATGGCTTCTATTCTTGATCTAAGCCTGGGTGGGAGATAAATATTTTCCAGGTTTACCGTTTTTAACTGTTCCAGCAGCATATCAATATTTTGTTCAATCGGATTATTTTTATTAATGAACAGGGTTTTTTGATCTTCCAAAAGACATATACCTCCGTCAAAATATCCCGCTTCCAACCTGATTTCCATTCCTATTTTATTAAAAACATCACATAATTCTTCAAAAAGTGCGCTGGATTCGGGATCTATTTTAGGCGGAATCCTTTTTTTCTTCTTATAGGTACTCATCCAAACCATTCTTTTTTAGTTGTTCCACTAACTCTTTTACATCCTGGCTGTGGTTTTTTCGGCAAACCAACAGGGCATCACCTGTATCCACTATCACCAGATTTTTCACACCCACCAGGCCGACCATCTTTTTGGGAGCATAGATATAGTTTTCGCCGGAATCCAGGGATTGTATTTCTTTACAGTTACCGCTGTTTTTGTTATTATCCTTCTCCGAAATTTCATAAACCACCTCCCAGCTACCAACATCACTCCAGCCCATAACGGTGGGTATAACAAAAACGTTTTGAGCCGTTTGCATGACACCATAATCTATGGAAATACCGCGAATGCGCCGATAAACATCCTCCAGTACCGAATTGAAGTTTTTCTTATTCAATTGAGATTTGATCTGCAACAAACCTTCATGAAGCTCGGGCAATTTAATTTCAATTTCCTTTAGAATAGAGGAGACTTTCCAGATGAACATACCACTATTCCAGTAAAAATCACCACTTTCCAGAAAACGCAGGGCAGTCTCCAGATTCGGTTTTTCGGCAAATGTTTTTACTTTATAAACGCCGTGATCATCAAGTTTAGAGACTTCCTCTCCTCGTTGAATATATCCGTAGCCGGTAGCCGGATGAGTAGGATTTATGCCCAGGGTAACCAAACCATCTGATTCCCAGGCATATTTAGCGGCATGACGAATCACTCTTTTAAATTCGCTAGTATCGGTTATCAGATGATCTGCCGGCAGAACAACCATAATCCCGTCGGCGTCAATTTGTTGTACCATAGTCGCCGCCAAACCAATACAGGGAGCGGTATTCCTCCCCATAGGTTCGATGATAAAATTTTGTTCGGAAAGTTTAGGAATTTGCTTGCGGATAACCGGCATCTGATCCTGATTGGTGACCACAAAAATTCGCTCCGGTTCCACCAGACCCTTCAGACGCTTATAGGTGGCCTTCATCATGGTTTCATGATCGACAATATCCAGAACTTGTTTGGGAGTTCTGGCCCGGCTGCGTGGCCAGAATCGCGTGCCCACTCCACCTGCCATGAGCACCGCAAAAATCTTCATTTATTCTCCTCCCTGTGGCATATTTCCCCAGAGTAATTCCTGATAATCTTCAATCCGCTCCCGGACCAGATCATGATTCGGATTTGATTCCCGAAGTGTCTCTAATATAATTTTCGCAGATTCGAAATCTTTTTTGTGAATATAGGTATCGACCAAATTCGCCATGGCAACTAAATATTCAGGACGCAACAGGATGGCCTTTTGATAATGCACTACGGCCTGATCATATTCACCCATGTTGTCCAGAATATAGGCCACATTATTGTGTGCCGGGGGATAATCCGGATTTTTATCCAGCGCCCTTTTTAAGCTAATAACTGCGCTGTCAAGATTTCCGTAATAGTAGTAGGAGACACCCAGGTTATTCCAGGCATCTACATAATTCGAATCAATTTCAAGCGCTTTCCGGTAGTTCATAATCTGCAGTTCCAGACTGTCTACCTGATTGGTTTCTTCCACCAGCTCAAACGCCATAATTTTCAATTTTCCATCCAGAATTTCAGCTGTTTTTACCCGGTTTAACCGGGCCTGTTCGTAAATCGGGTTTACCCGTAGCGCCTCATCAAAATAGCCTAAAGCTTTCTCATAGTTTCCCTGGAGAAAATGCATATAGCCCAAATTATTCCAGGCCTGGTGGTAGGAAGGTATGATCTCGACAGCAGTCTCGAATGCGGCTATTGCGCTATCCAATTCTCCAATACGATGATACGCCAGCCCCACGAAATTATGAACCTCAGCATCATCAGGTATTATCTTAAGCGCTTTATTCCATCCTGTGATTGCTTCACGGTAGCGAGCTGCCTGATAATAGTCAATCGCATCACTAACATAATTTTCGGCAATAATTTCAGGACTTTCTTTGACTTCCGGAGGTTCAGGTTTTTCTTTCTGAAACAGGTGAGAACAACTGCTTAACAAAAGAATTGCAATTGTAAAAATTACAAATTTTTTCATCATCATCTGCTGCTCTTTTTTTTACAATATATTATTGAAAGATACCAATTTCAAGTCATATATATTGTCAAACCTGTAAGGATAATGGGTGTGTATGAGCAAGAATATTAAAGGGAGTAATTTAATCACATTGAATCTGATTACAGTTGTCCCCAGGGCTGAATTCCAGATGATATCCTTCCCGGAATTAATCCAGATGAAACTCCCCGGTATATACTAATTTCACCGGTCCTTCTAACCAGAGATTATCACTATCTGGAGTCTTTCCAACCTCCAAAGTCCCCCCCCTTGAAGTAAACTGTATGGGAAATTTCGCTTTCTTCCAGGAGTGCACCGCGACTGCTGCAGCTAATACCCCGGTTCCACAGGCTAAAGTTTCCGCCTCTACGCCACGCTCATAAGTACGTATTTCCAGATACTTTTTTTTGAAAGATATAAAATTAACATTGGTACCTGAGGGAGCAAAGAAAGGATGGTTTCGGAAAAATGGACCCCAATGGGATAGATTAATATTTTCCAGCGAGTCCGGATGAAGCAAAATCAGATGAGGAACACCCGAATCAACAAATAAAGCATGGGAAAATTCAGTGGGAATAATTTTTTGCAGTTCAGGAACATTTTTAATTTCGGGATAAAAATTCCATTCCAGTTTTATTCGCTCATTCCCAAGCACTTCAGCCTGGTATTTTACTCCCGCAATCCGGAATGTGAAATGCTGGGTTTCCGGAAAATTCAGATGCATAAAATAAACCGCACAGCGGGCACCATTCCCGCACATGGTTGATTCTTCACCGTTTGCATTAAAATAGCGCAGATGGAAACTCTGATGATCATCAAACTTGATCAGCATAAATCCGTCTGCACCAATACCTAAATGCCTCTGGCAAAGGTGGCGAATGAATACCGTTTCATTGCCCGAGAAATAATCAGGATTATTATTAATGAGGATGAAGTCGTTCCCGGCTCCATGCATTTTCATAAATTGCACTTTTTTACTCACCTGCTCCTCTGAATTGAAAGTTGAAATCGATCCCCTCAGTGGTCCAGCGTTTTCTGACTTTGACTGTATCAGAACGAATAAAAAAGGGCTCTGCAAACATCCAGGGATTCGTCTGTCCTCTGTCCCATTGCTGATTGCGATTAACATCCAGCACAGCCTTCATACGATACAATCCATCAGGAAGATAGTCAAATTGATATATTTCATCTTTTTGTACTAAAGCCAGATACTCCCCCTGTCCGCGAAGAGGTTCTGCTTCAATGATAGCCTGTTGCCAATCCAGATCCGGTGCAAATACCTGTCCCTTAATCTCGCCTAAGTCCCCTGTACTTTGGCTGTTAAACCGGATAGTGATGAGGGTATCGGGAAAAGGGCGTTGCCAGATATCGCGCATCTCCTTCAGGCTCAACAAAATTTCATAGGTCGTTTCACTTTCATATGACTCCAGCGGTATGAGAGTGGGTTTGCGGTAATTTTGAAAATCATATTGTCTGGTAATAGGGTGCCCTAAAGTATCCTGTAGTTGAAAGTGTTGTTTAAACAGACTGCTATCTACCGGTGAATCAAAATTGATTGTGATCGGGCTTTGGGAAGGAATACCGCTGCTTCCATGTCCGGGTATACTTGATAAATATTGCGGTAAACTTGTATCCTGTGCAGCAGCTGCAACAAAGTTCCGGCTCAGGGGAAGGATTTGGGGCGAATTGCCAAACAGATCAGTCACCCCGCTTAACCGGACAGTAAGTTCAGGATTACCACTATAAGAAGCTAAAAAACAGTTCAAAAATGAGGGGAGCTGTGGATCATAGCTATATCCCAGTACTTGAAGTATCTCATTACGGGATGAGTCAAAAATTTCGATGGTAAAATTACTATCGATCTGGATATCTTCTGAAAATTCAATTTGAATTTCCCGATTTAACAGGGTATCCAGTCCCACAATGCGTGGACCGGTGGTATCTTCCCGGATCAGATAAAAGTTGAAATTTTCGAATTCCGGATTCATAGAATCCAGTTGTATGTCTGTAAAAGGAAGGCCAATCTCATCCGCTTCCATCGTATAGACACCATCATAATCCCCATCTAAAAGTGCAATCAAGCGATATTTATCCATTTGAAGATAATTCAATCTGAATAATCCATCCTTATCAATCTGGGTATAATAACGGGGTCTCTGATAGATCAGGGAATCGTCATCCACCGGAGAGGATACAAGATAGGCATTAATATAAATACCACTCTGTAATCGATCGGCGAATACCTGTCCGCTGATAGAACCACTATCGAGTTTGCTTCCGCTTGAAAAGGCAATTTGAAACGGACTTACCAGGCCATTATTACGCATATCCTTCACCTCAGTGCCTAACGTAAAGAGATATGTTTGATTCTTTTCCAATGAGTCATTTAAATAAAAACGGACTTTCTTATTTCCCTTCCACTTAACTTCCAATTCCGATTCCAGCTCCGGAATAATCCAGTAATTGGCAGGAAGAGTAGTTTGCCGGATTGATTCACTGAATTCAATTTCAATATACGGTAGCGATGTAATTCCGACACTGTCCGTAGGGGGAAAACCACGAATAATCTCCGGTGGTGTCTTATCCTCAGGTCCTCCGGAAGGGGCAGCTTTATAAGCACAATAAACAGAAACGCTTATCATGACCAGAAGAATTATTAAACGAAAGTAACTCCACGAAATTTTTTGTACGGATTTTTTCATCCCTAAACCCTGATCAGCCTAAATTCAAGCAGTACTGCCCGGTTAAAAATGAATTTACATCATTTTATTGATTTTTCTGAACAAGTTGTTTTCTGTAACCCTCCCCTCGCTCTATAAAACAGGGCTTTTCCCCTCCTTTATTCATAAGGGAGGGGATTAAGAGACTGTGTGAAAACTCAAAGAGCAGGATCATTCCATCCTGTAGATTGATGAATTAACAATAAAATTAATATACTTTACCATTTTTCCACAGTCTTTATATTGACAAGTGATACTCACTATTTTTGCTCGGCA
>CBDUVK010000192.1:0-5830 GCA_965370645.1 uncultured bacterium | reverse complement strand
GCCTTGCTTTTTTAAGGAAGAAGGGCAGAGGTGAGGACTGATATTGTAGCAAAATCCTTGCAATCTTTAAGCAGACATCGTAGATTTAGCGTTGGTTGGAGGTGTAGAAGTTAGAGGTGAGAGGTTAGAAGTTTGAAGTAATGAGAAAAAGATCTAGATTTTGTAATACTTTGATTTTTCTTATTAAAAGATTTATTTTTTCAACTTCTTTATGGAAAACACTTCTCACTTCTTACTTTTAACTTCTAACTTAGTATAGGCCAGGTCCCACGCAATAGTTCCATACCAAACCCCGCCAGGTCCGGAAGGAAGCAACGGTAGGTATTCGGACTATGTGCCGTGGGGTAGCCTGGCTTTATTATAGCTGTCTTGTTGAGGAAAATATGGCCTATATCGTCCTGGCTCGCAAATGGCGTCCGATGAATTTTGAAGACGTCCTGGGTCAAGAGCACATCACAAAAATATTGTCCAATGCCTTAAAAAATGAGCGCATTGCCCATGCTTATATCTTTGCCGGTCCCCGCGGAGTGGGGAAGACTTCTACCGCCAGACTACTTGCCAAAGCAGTGAATTGTGAGAAACAGCCCGCCGTAAATCCCTGTAATAAATGCCATATCTGTAAAAGTATTACTGGTAGTCATAGTCTGGATGTCATTGAGATTGACGGCGCGAGTAACCGCGGGATCGATGAAATCCGAAATCTTCGTGAGAATATCCGTTTTACTCCGGCAGTGGCTCGCTATAAGATTTATATTATCGACGAAGTCCATATGCTGACCAAAGAAGCATTCAATGCTCTGCTTAAAACTCTGGAAGAACCGCCTTCCCATGCCATCTTTATCTTTGCAACTACTGAAATTCACCGTGTACCTTTAACCATTTTGTCACGCTGTCAAAGATTTGATTTCAAGCGCATCGCCCTTCCGATCATACAGGAAATGTTAAAAAAAATAACTACCGCAGAAAAAATAAACATCGATGAGGAAGCGCTACTTCTCATTGCCAGAAAAGCCGATGGCAGTATGCGGGACGCTGAGAGTATCCTGGATCAAATGGTTTCCTTCAATACGGATAATCTGACAGCAGAACAGGTAAGAGATTCTTTAGGATTAATCGATCAGGAAATCTTTTTTGATTTCACGGAAATCTTAAAGGATAGAGACACCGCAAAAATCCTGGAATACTGTAAAAAAGTATTTTCATCCGGTCATGATTTGGTTGACTTTCTT
Source organism: uncultured bacterium (assembly GCA_965370645.1). Classification (GTDB taxonomy): domain Bacteria; phylum Calditrichota; class Calditrichia; order RBG-13-44-9; family RBG-13-44-9; genus RQOF01. The sequence goes on along the minus strand of CBDUVK010000192.1, from coordinate 4,601 downwards.
CATGGTTTACAAGAGCACTTTCGCAATATTTTACTCACCATCGCAATGAATAAGGCGACCATGCCCGAAGTTCCGGATCATTTGAAGGATCGCTATGAGAAATCGGTCTCTCAGTTCACTGATAAAGATATCATCCATATTTTAAACATATTAGGGGATTCAGAGCAGCAAATTAAATACAGTTATTTTCCGGAATTATCCCTTGAAATGATTCTGTTGAAGATTGCATTTAAACCATCAAGCATACAGATTGAAGAATTACTGAATTACTTAGAAAAAACAGGTCCTCCATCACCAAAAGGCGGGGCTGATAGTGGCGGTGCTCCCAAAAAGTCTGACCAGGATCAGAGGAATTCTCAATCTGGTCAAAAAAATGAACAGCTAAAAAAGCGTCAGACAGATCAACAGAAGCAGCCGGTGAAACAAAAAGCCTCAGTCAAAAATAACAATGGTTTTCAGGGACTGGAAGTAACGCTGAAAAATATTGAGCAGTTCAATAATGTGGATTTAAGCAAGAAAATTGAAAAATCGCCAGAGATTCAATGCGATCTATCTGATATAAAAGCAAAATGGGCTGATATAGTTAATAAAGTTCGTTCACATAAAATTGCACTCGGTTCTTTTTTGGAAGAAGGAATTCCTTATGCAGCTGAAAAGAATCGACTTATTATCGCCTATGATAATAGCTCGGCATTTCATCAGGAGCATGTGGAAAAGAACAGAAAAGTAATCGAAAATATTTTAAAACAGGATTTTCAACTTCCTCTGCAGATAGGTTTTAAATCGATTGATTTTAAGAGCGAAGGAATTGCAAAGGAACCTCGTACTCCGGAGGAGATTGTTGAAGATATTAAAAATAAAGAACCAATTATTAAAAAAATCATCGATGTTTTTGGTTTAGATGAATCATTATCTAGTCTGAAAAATTCATCACGCTAAAACGCAAAGAATAAGAATCTTGAGTTTTTTATTTTAATTGGTCCACGAATTACACGAATTTTCACCAATTATAATTTAATATGATTATTGCAAAATAAATTTGCTAATGAATTTCGTGTTAATCCGTGTAATCTGTGGACAACATCTTTAACGTTCTTGGTGGATTTGCGTGAGATTTTAAAATAGTTAAAAAACAAAATGAGAAGGATGTAGGATATGAAAGGTGGAATGAATCAAATTTTACGCCAGGCTCAAAAAATGCAGGAAGAGCTTAGCCGTGTGCAGGAAGAACTTGCGAATATCACAGTTGAAGGGTCTTCAGGTGGTGGCATGGTAAAGGTGGTTGCCAATTGCCAACATCAGATTATGGAAGTAAAAGTCGAACCCGAAGTTATTGATCCTGAAGAAAAAGAGATGTTAGAGGATCTGATAGCAGCTGCTGTTAATCAGGCACTGGAGAATGCCCAAAAACGTTCTCAGGAAGAGATGAGCAAAGTATCCGGGGGATTAATGGGTAATCTTCCCGGAGGATTTAAACTCCCCGGTATGTAGATATGTCCGCCGAATTATACCCCAGCACTTTAGAGGAATTAATCGAAGAATTTGGGCGGTTACCTGGCATTGGCCGTAAAACAGCCGGTCGTCTGGCATTTCATATACTTAACAGTGATGAGAATGAAGCATTTGCCCTGGCCAAAGCAATAATTCAGACCAAGAAGAAAATTAGATTCTGTGTTAAATGTTTCAATTTAAGTGAGCAGGAAACCTGCGCAATCTGCCGGGATAACAGCAGAAATCCGAATCAGATTTGTGTTGTGGAAGATCCGGGCAGTTTAATAATGATCGAAAAAACCAATGAATATCGCGGCTTATACCATGTCCTGGGCGGTGTCATCTCCCCGCTGGATGGGGTAGGCCCGGAAGACTTACATATAAAAGAGCTGATTAACCGGGCCAGTCACTGCGAGGAGGTTATTCTGGCACTAAATCCCAGCACTGAAGGAGAGGCAACCAGTATCTATCTCTCAAAGGTGTTGAAACCCTTCGATATCAAAATAACCAGGCTCGCCAGAGGAATTCCCCTGGGAGGTCACCTCGAGTTTGTGGATGAATTGACCCTCAGTAAAGCCCTGAAATCAAGACATGAAATGTAATTCATTATGATTTAAAATTTATGTTTCCACTTCGAGATACAATACCTTCCCGTACATTTCCATTTGTTACATTGTCCCTCATCGTTATCAATCTGCTGGTTTTTTTCTTTGAATTATCACTGGGACCTGCACTGAATAATTTTTTAAGCACTCATGGTATCGTCCCATCAGAATATCTGGACATTAATCTGAAGAATCCGCTGCAGCTGGTTGCACTGTCTCTGCCATTATTTACCTCCACCTTTTTACATGGAGGATGGCTTCATGTTATAGGAAATATGTGGTATCTGTGGATTTTTGGAGATAATATTGAGGACAGAACCGGGCATTTTCGCTTTCTAATATTTTATATTTTATGCGGTATGCTGGCGGGTCTTACCCATGTTTTGATGAATCCCTACTCACCCATTCCAACCATAGGGGCAAGTGGTGCCATTGCCGGCGTTATGGGAGCCTATTTCCTGCTTTTTCCGCGATCAAAAATATTAACACTGGTTTTTCTATTCATTTTTATTCAGATTATTGAAATACCTGCAGTTTTCTTTCTGGGATTTTGGATCCTGTTTCAATTTATCAGCGGGAGTTTAAGTGCAGGACTTTCAGAAAGCAGTGGGGGTGTTGCCTGGTGGGCTCATATCGGGGGATTCCTGATCGGGTTGGTATTGGTGTTATTCTTTAAAAAACCGAAATTAACATGATAGAAGATAAGTCAGTAATCGAGAAATTTTTGAGTCCCAATAAAGTGGTAGTTTTGACAGGAGCCGGAGTTTCTGCCGCCAGTGGTGTCCCCACTTTTCGTGGAAAAGAAGGTCTCTGGAAAAAATATAGCCCCCAGGAACTGGCAAATCCAGACGCCTTTACTGCTCAACCTGAGCTGGTGTGGGAATGGTATCTGTGGCGCCGAAAACTAATCAGCGAAGTTACGCCAAATTTTGGCCACCATGCATTGGTGGAATTGGAAAAGATAAATTCCAATTTTACCCTGATCACTCAAAATGTAGATAATCTTCACCGTGAAGCCGGAAGTACTCGCGTTATTGAATTGCATGGTAATATTATGAAAAATAAATGTTTCGATTGTGATAAATCCAGCACCGTGGATGTTAACTTTGAACATGGATTACCTAAATGTGCGGATTGTGGTGGATTAATCCGCCCGGCTGTGGTGTGGTTTGGAGAAATGTTGCCCTTAGAGGCTCTACAGAATGCTCAAATTGCAGCAAAGGAGTGTGATCTGTGTTTGTCGGTTGGTACATCAGGTGTGGTCGAGCCTGCAGCTTCGTTACCGTTTCTGGCAAAGGCTCAGGGTGCATATGTCATTGAAATTAATACTGAGGAAACACCCCTGACCGAGCAGGCAGATCTCTTTTTGCAGGATGCAGCAGATAATGTTTTACCTCAACTGATTAATCAGGTAAAACTGGCATTAAACCATTGAGTTGAACAAATTTCCGTGAAAACAGTTTAAGAAAATATTTAGCAATTATTCGGCTTTGAGATTGATGAAAATTAGACTTTTTATTTCAACTATTTCCATAGCTCTACTGTGGAGTTGTGCCTACTATAATACATTATTCAATGCCAAGAAAAGCTACAATGCAGGCATTAAAATTATCCAGAAAGAGCCGGAAAAACAATCCCACCCAAATGCAAATAAATATTTTCAGGATACAATTGATAAATGTTGGAAACTAATTGAATTGTATTCCGATCAGAGCAAATATGCAGATGACGCATTATTATATATTGTAAAAAGTGAATATTACCTGGCCAGTTATGCCCAGGCCCGGTCTCATGCAAACCAATTTATATTAAAATATCCTGACAGCAAACTGATTCCTGAGGCTAACCTATGGTATGGTAAATTATTACTCAAAGACAATAAAATTGAAGAGGGAAAGGAATATTTAAACAGAATAATAAATCTTTCAAAAGAAAGTCAACTGAGGGCGGAAGCATTCTATGAATTAGGCAATTTGGCATTTGAAAATGAAGATTATGCCGAAGCTATTACGCAATTCGAACAGGCATTAGATGAAAATATCAGTAAACAATATGCCGCATTCATTAATTTTTACCTGGGGGAGTCTTATTTCGAACAAGGGCAATTTAAAGATGCTATAAAACAATACAAAAAAGTCGAGAAATTCTCACCCAGTTTGGATGTCGAATACAAAACAAAATTTCATCTGGGAAAAAGTTACATAGAACAGGAAGAGTATAATAATGCACGAAACTTGTTTCGCAAGATGCTTACCGCTCCCCGGTTCAAAGGGTTTATCCCTTCTATTAAAGCAGAAATGGCCCGTATATATTATCTTGAAAATAAATTGGATGAAGCACTGGATTTATATAAAGAAGTGGTAAAAGCCAGGGTTTCCAGCGCCGGGACAGCAGAGGCAAGTTTTTCACTGGCAAAAATTTACGAATATGACATTCTCAATGTCGATTCTGCAGTGTACTACTATGGAGAAGTTCGAAAAATTTATGCCAGATTTGATAGTGTGG
>CBDUVK010000191.1:0-5839 GCA_965370645.1 uncultured bacterium | reverse complement strand
CGGGCACGCGGCAGTCACACCCGTTTATCATGTTTTAAGTAGTATTATTTCTTTTTACCAAACTTCAAAATTCGAGAGATCATAAAACCGATCCGCCAGTCATTATTTTCCACCGGGATATCCGCCCCTGCCAGATATTGAGAAGTATTAATGTACTGACTGTTGGTCAGAAAAATCTTAAAAAAGTGACCACCGGTTTCCAATTCGATACCAAAACTCATAGGATTATATTCCTGACCCACCAGACTCTTATATCCTGAAATGTAGGGACTCCATTCCCATATAATGCTCCAGAGTGGAGAAACATAAAACTGCAAATAGGTCCCCATTCTGAAAGTATCCTTGGTTTCCGTGTCATCAGTTTCAGGTCCCCAGCGAATATCAGTATTGTATAAATAGGAGGGAACCAGACCGATTCCTAATCTTTTTCCAATCATGGTATTAATAATGAGTTGTCCAAATACCTGAAAATTTCGCAAATCGCTTTTTTTGCGCTGGCTGATTTCCGGATATTCCGGCCAGGAGTTCCATGCCCCGCCAACCTTGAATGCAAAGAGCCAGGGGAGTTTAGGGTGACGGATCTGTAAAAATTTGTACTTCAACCAGAGATCGATGTTGTCATTGAAATTGGTTCTTCCTAATTTAAGAATCATGCGATCAGTGGGGGCAACCGCCAGTGCCAATCGGATATGCGCCGGTCCATCAAGTCCATAAAAATCCCGAATTCCGGATCCCGTAGTCGGAATAAACCGGTGTGAAACTTCAAATTCCACATCCCACTTTTGCAGGGTGGTTGCTGTGGGAAGATCAATAGCAACAGGGGAATGAAATAACTGCAGTTCCGGTTGGGTTACCGGTTCGGATCGTTTCCAGCGAACCTTTTGCTCCTGACTCATACCTGCAACGGTTATCAAGAGCAACATGAACATAACAAAAAACAGTTTCAAAGTATGGTTCTTCATCACGATGTGTCCTCTCTATTCATTCACAACTTGCTTCACATAATAATCCAGCTCCAGCCTCATATTTTCATCAATTTTAAAGAACATCAGCTGTGGAATATCAATATTGAAGTCAGATAAAACAGCTATAAATTTCACCTGAATCCGGTATCCATTTTCTGTGGTTTGCATGGTACCATCCACCGTCATCGGTTTCTCAACGCCGTGAATAAACATAGTACCCTCTGCGGTCACTGAATACTCGCCCTCTTTCACCATCTCCACATTGGTCAATTTGCCGGTAAAATGGGTAAATGGGAATTTATCGGTTTCCAGGTAATTATCACGCATATGACGGTTTCTCAGTCCAATGCCGGTATCCAGAGAATTCAGATCGACCTCAAAATACATCTCACTTTTATTTAACAGATCATCACCTTCCCAAAATATATAGCCATCGATCTTTTCGCTGACCCCTTCGAAATCCTCCATGGGGGCATCCGAAATGAATTTCACCAGATTTTCCCGTTCTTTATCAACCTGATATTCTCCGGCCAAGCCTAAGGATACCAAGATTAAGCAGATAACAAGAATTCTATATAATTGCATATTGTCTCCTGAATTTAATTATTCTGAGCTCCCTCATCGATCCATTTCGCAATAGAATCGATGGTTGCAGATGATAAAGCTGTACCGCCTAAAGGCATTCTAGGGGAAACATCCCCTCGCAGAATACGCACCAGAACACTCTCGGCGCTGTTGTTTGTATCCACCCGTTTTTGTGCCGGTACCAGTACACTGGTCACATCAACCAGCTGATTATGGGAATTACCGGGAGTTAAATTTAAATTGGCAGCAGGATTATTACCTGCATGACATCCCGAATTATTGCATCCCGCATCAAAAACCTGTTTCTGAATTTCACCGAAGGTACTCAAGGTGGGCGAAGAATCCAGCGGTGTATCTTCAGAACAGTTCATGATCGTGACTGAGACCATAGTTAAAATTGCCAATACTTTTATATAATTCATCTGATGACTTCCTTTTTTGATTATCTGAAAAAGAACTTATAATTTAATGATAAATTTTCCTCAAACGAAATAAAATGTAGCGATAGAATCTTATAGTTAGGATTCCGAATAAAAACAGAGCACCCATTATTCTATTAAATAAGAAAATTTGTTCCGTGTCAAAGTTAAGCATGATATGCACCTCTAATTTATTCTCTGCAAAGATAAGATGTCAACCGACTCTTTTCTGTAAGCCTCATAACAAAACAATGATTATTTATACCGGGTCTCCTCTTTACCCGAATAGTTTATATATGATTTGATTTTAGACTAATTTGGTTGCACAAAATTACTCCCAAAATTTAAGTATGCTTCTTTTAAACTTGATATCCCTTACAATCCATCCTATTATTAAATCTGTTTACATTCTCAGATTAGAAACTAGATTAAAAGTGAATATCAGTTCAGTTAGAAAATTATGATCGGATTAGAAAATATTCATAAATCATTCGCAGATATTCCGGCCTTAATAAATATTCAGCTTGATATTCCAGCGGGAAAGACCACCGTTTTAATCGGACCCAGTGGCTGCGGTAAATCAACTCTGCTTCGTTTGATCGTTGGTCTTATACCATTTGATTCGGGACAGATTTTCATCGAAGGAGAAGATTTTTCGCTCCAGGACATCTTACACCTACGACGCAAGATAGGTTACGTCATTCAGGAAGGCGGCCTGTTTCCCCATCTCAGTGCCCGGCAAAATATATCCCTGATGGCAAAGTACCTGGGTTGGAGTCAATCCAAAATAGATCAAAGAATCGGGGATCTGGCGCACTTAAGCAAATTCCCCATCGATGCCCTGGATCGTTTTCCGGTGCAATTATCCGGTGGTCAGCAGCAGCGGGTTAGCCTAATGCGGGCGCTGATGCTGGATCCCCCAATCCTCCTCCTGGATGAACCTCTGGGGGCGCTTGATCCTATGATTCGGTATGAACTCCAGGAAGATCTCAAACATATTTTCAGCTCCCTTCATAAAACAGTGCTTATGGTGACTCATGATCTGGCGGAAGCCAGCTACTTTGCTGACCATATTGTATTAATGAATCAGGGTTCAATCGTTCAACAGGGTCAGATATCCGATTTATTCCAAAGACCTGCAGACACATTTGTAACAAAATTCATCCAGGCACAGCGTGCTATTCATAATTCCGAAGGAACTGTATCTGAATGAAAGCTTTTATTAAAATTATAATGATCTCTTGCTTATTGACCGGGTTTTTATTTTCCCAAAGCGAGATAAAAATAGGTTCCAAAAAATTTACTGAATCGGTCATTTTGGGGGAATTGGCAAATGGGATGATCCGAACCCAATATCCCCGGGTGAGACACATTCGTGAGTTGGGCGGCACCCGGGTTTTGTGGAATGCGCTGCTGAGGGGAGAAATTGATATTTATCCTGAATATACCGGTACCCTTATCCAGGAAATTCTGGCCAATGAGAAAATTGCCGGTGCTCCTGATCTACCCGAAATTTTAGCACAGTATCAAATTGAAATGAGTGATCCCCTGGGATTCAATAATACTTATGCTATCGGAATGCTTCCCGATTTGGCCCGGGAACGGGGTATTGAGAAAATAAGCGACCTCAGAATCCATCCGGATTTGCGTTTTGGTTTCACCAATGAGTTCATGGACCGGCAGGATGGCTGGCCCGGTTTGCAAAAGGAGTATCAATTACCCCAGCAAGATGTGCGAGGGCTGGACCACGACCTGGCTTATCGTGGTATTGCCAGCGGAGCCATCGATGTTATCGATATGTATACCACTGATGCCGAAATTGACTACTATCAGTTAAAAACCCTAGCAGATGATCACCACTATTTTCCGGAATATATGGCCGTTTTCCTCTATCGATCCGAATTAATAATAAATTTTCCAACTATTCTCGATTCGCTTTTACTGCTGGAAGGTCAGATCACTGAACAACTGATGCAAAACCTGAATAAAAAAGTCAAACTTGAAGGTATTTCCGAAAGCCGGGCAGCGGCAGAATTCATAAAGGATCAATTTAATTTTGAAATCGATAGACAGGAAGAGACCATCTTGATCCGACTCTGGAGGAATACCATAGATCATCTGTTTTTAGTGGGAATTTCGTTGTTGGCTGCAATCCTCATATCTATCCCGCTGGGAATTCTTGCTTTCCGTTATAAAAAATGGGGCCGAATAATTATGCCTCTGGTCGGTATTATTCAAACCATTCCGTCGCTTGCTTTACTGGTTTTTATGATCCCGATACTGGGAATCGGAATGAAGCCGGCCATCATGGCATTGTTTCTTTACAGCCTGCTACCCATTGTGAGAAATACTCATAATGGACTTTCCGAGATAGCTCTGCCTATACGGGAATCTGCTGAAGCTTTGGGTTTGCCGGAACTTGCCAGGCTCCGTTTAATAGGCTTGCCACTGGCTTCCCGCTCAATCCTGGCGGGAATCAAGACTTCAGCGGTCATTAACGTGGGAACGGCAACATTAGGAGCACTCATCGGTGCCGGAGGTTATGGCCAACCGATCCTGACCGGTATCCGGCTAGACAGTATCAGTCTGATTCTGGAGGGTGCCATACCGGCAGCATTACTGGCCTTGCTGGTCCAGTTGATTTTTGATCTTTCGGAAAGAATATGGGTGCCCCGGGGATTACGGCTTTCAAAAAGATAGAGGTCTGGCATAGAACACATTATATTTCTAAAATTATTGCTACCTGTCCGGTATAGGATTTAACAAATATATCTATTAAATTATGGCTATAAATGCCGATAATGTCATTTGACAATAAATATTTAATGTCAAAAAGGAAATTCTCCGTAATTTCCGGGAGAGAAGTCTTATGAAAAAGTTAGTTATCATCTATGTTTTCTTGGTTATTGCCCTACTCCTTATAAGCTGTGGTAAGGGATTGATGGAAAGCGGCGATGAAGCTTTCGCGCAAAAGAATTACTACGAAGCCCTGAAATACTATCTTGAAGCCGCAGAGGAGTTCCCTGATGACATCTCTCTAAAAGAGAAAATCGCCATTTCCTATTTCAAAGAAGGCGAGTTATTTTATGAAAAACGCCAGGTTATCAAAGCATTTGAGGCCCGGGTTAAAAACGGGATGAAATTTGTTCCTGCAAATCCCTCGAACAATATGGTCTCAGAAGTATCTCAGATCTACCTGAAACTCGCTTTCGCCTACAAACAAACTAAAGCTGAAAATCCGTATCAGAAAAAGCAATTTCTGGATAGATCACTGGATTATATTGAAAGAGCGCTGGCTCAGGATTCCACCAATGCAGACGCCCTGGCAGCATTAGAGGAATACAAAGAAGAACACTTTATGAGCCTTAAAGAAAAGGGTCTGACAGCATATAAAAGAGGGGCTCAGGATCCGCTCCAATTTATTGCAGCTGATTACTATCTTACCCAGTCTTTAAAGCTTGATCCGGAGAACCAGGAAGCAAATAAATATATGAAACTATCCCGCAAAAAGGCGCTTAATTTGCTGGACCCCGGAATGGATGTTCCTATTGCAGTCACTGACCGGATGGAAAATGAACAGTACGTTGCTTTTCTGGTGGTTGTTTACAATCTGTTGCCGGAAAATCTTTATGTAACCGCCGAACACCTTTACCTGGTTAAAAAAGATGGCAGCGCGATTCGTGGAAAAACCAGCGGCATGTTCACCACCGCTCTGGAGAGTAAAACCCTGGCTAATGGCCAGGAAATGGCAGGCGTCGTGGCTTTTCCGTTACCGCAGAACAAAAATTTTGCACGCTTGGAGTTGCGCAAAGATGGCGAGGTGCTGGGATATAAAAATTTGCCCTGATCCTATCCCTTCGAACACCCAAT
>CBDUVK010000190.1:0-5863 GCA_965370645.1 uncultured bacterium | reverse complement strand
TTCCAGATACCGGTCAGACTAAAATCAAGTCGTTAAATTCCCAAATCCGCATTCCGAAATCCAAAATTCAATCATATATCTGGTATCCGGCATTCGGTATCGTGTACCGAGTACCGAGTACCGAGTACCGAGTACCGAGTACCGAGCACCGAGCACCGAGCACCGAGCACCGAGCACCGAGCAAAAAAATATAGAGAAAATTCAGGGGAGATGCTATGTTTAAAATAGAGAGTCAATGGGATTGTACACTAAAGTGAATAATGTTAAAAGCAGGCAGGCGAATATCGAACACTGAATTTCGAAGTAAGCTGAAAGCAGTCCCGACCCCCTATCCTGCCCTTTACTCCAAGCGCTATGCTCCAGGCCCCATGCTATAGGCCCTTTGCCCCCGCAACTCCAATAAGAGGATTAGTGACCGGCAAACGGTCCCGCGAACGGAACACCGAAGGTGTGCCAGAGCTTTTTGGATTTCCCGGGACTTTCCTTCCTCTGCGCCATGACGATGGTGTCGCCGTTCGACCTGGCATTGATATGTCCGTATTTGATATTACCGCTGCTCAGGTTATCTCGGGCGAGTTCAGTTGAGAATACCAGCGGGAACTCGCAATCACTGTGTTTGGCTGCCGCACCGATGGCATCGGGCAACGGGTGATCATAACTCCCATTATCCCCGGAAGAGAATACGGTCGCATTGGGGGACACATCCTTCAAATACACCACGTCAAAATCCGACGAGCCATGATGGCAAGCTTTGTTGACGTCGGACTGAAAAACATTCTGACCACCGTAACGCGCACGCAGGTATTTTTGGGCCGGTTGATTCAGATCACCACCGAATAAAAAACTGACATCTTTGTATAGCAAACGTAAAACGATGCTGTTGCCATTGATGGTATGTGATTCACTGGGCGCCGGATTGGGATGATTCTGTGAAACCCTGCGTGGATCAGCGAAACTCTGTAACCGGACCGAACCGCTCTGTTTTATCGTTAATGGACCCAACACCTGAAACTGGAGATCATTGCCAATGTTGATGACGTCGGAATTAACCGCTGTCTTCCTGGTCAAAAGACGTTTTACCGATGCCAGACGTCCCGCATCGTGCGCCTGAATGAGTGCGTCCAGGAACTTCCAGAAATTATTGTTGTTACCGCTACTGGTTTTAAAGTCGTCAGAGGCCAGCAGTTTTCGGGCAGAGGTAACCCCGGTAAAGTCCGCGCTGATAGAACGGGTGCCATCGCGGTGGTTAATTATAGTGCCAAGATCCAGATCTTTATCAGCGCTTTCTCCATAGCGCGGCAGACCGTTGTGATACAGGGTTCCAATCCTGAACTTTGCATCTTTGAGCACCCGCACCAGCCCCTGATAGTGGTCCTGGTCGAAATGCGACACAAATACTGCATCGATGAACATATAATCCCGCTCGGGAAGACCTATCGCTTTGTCCGCCCGGCGAAGTGCCTTCAAACGGTTATTCAGGTATGTATGAAAACCCTTGTTGGGACCACTGTCTATAATAACCAGAGCGTTCTCAGCCTCAATCAGGGAAGCATCACCCTGTCCGACATCAATGTAGAAAATCTTGAGTTGTTGTACCGGGGAGAGTCTGCTCAGCTCGATAAATCCGGCGTTGAACTCACCTTTCTTATTCGGTACATCGGTTACCGGGACCCAGCCATCCACCTCAGCTGCCAGATCCACGTGGATGCGGGCGCCTAACAACTTCGGGACATTACCTGAAGCACCCGGCCCGGCCCCTGCCCTTCTTGCAATATAGACGCCGTTTTCTGCACTATATCGTATATCCATCATATACTCCTTTATCCTAATATTCATCTTCTATCTCCTGAGGGCAAAACATATTCTTGACAGGATTACAGGATTAACCGTAATGTATTATTTTTTTTCCAACACTCTACCTTTGGACATAATGTTGTTAATTATTTTTGAATTGAATTATTTATTCTTTATCCAAAATCCAGCATCTAGTATCCGGTATCCGGCACCCAGTATCTGGCGTTCGATTTTCGATGTTCAATATTTCCCGATTCTGTCAATCCTGTCAAAATAAATTTCGACATACCAATTATGGTGCCTTATAATACTATTTCACTAACAACATCTTCAGATTCTTTTCAAACCGGCGATAGTCATCAGTCAGAAGTGATAAGTGCAGAATATAGATTCCTGATGACAACTGATAGTTTTCCTGAGAACTGTCCCAGGTAATTGAATGATAATTTGCCGACTGCTGTTCGTTGAGCAGTGTCTCTATTTTTTGACCCAGAATGTTATAAATTTCTAATTTTACCTGACCACTCACCGGAAGTTGATAGCCTACCACTGTTGATTCATTAAAAGGATTGGGATAATTTTGGAAGATTATAATTTTATCAGGTGGCGCTGCACCTCTTTCCTGAAAAAAGTTCTGTAAAATGAATTCAACATTTGCTTTTAATTGATTTGCGTTATAGCGGTATGGTCTGCCGCTTAAAAAAACAAAATTACCACCATCACTGCCAGCCGCCGGTTTACGCCAAACTCCCAATCCCCGGGGTACCGCAAAAGATGCGGTCTCCTGAAAGAGCAAAGTACTTTCCAGCGTCGTGAGACCTGTTTCAAATACCGCATTATAACTCTGATAGCCAATCATTGAAATTGACTGTAATCCGGGATAAACGGTAACGCAAATCTGGATGGTTGATTGCGGATTTTCAGTCCAGGTTATTCCCAGATAGTCCTGCAGTTCCCCATAGATAAAAGCCTGGCCCCGTCGGGACATCAGCAGAACATTTCCCCCGGCCTCCAGATAAGGCAATATAGAAGTCTGCTGCCATTTACCCACATCACCATTATAATGATTTCCTACCCAGATCACAGTTGAAAATTGTCCTAATACCTCGGCCGGTATCATACCGTGCCCTAACGGTTCCGGCAAGGTCGAAGGATACCCAACATCTGGCGTATCGAAGCAGTCCCAAAAAGAAATTCTATAGTCCCCGCTAAAAGCTCTATTTTCATAAGCATCCCATATTTCCGGGCCATAAGTTCCGAAATACACACCATTGATAAGCAAGATACCCTGATCAAATTGGGGATCAACCAGAGGTTCCTCGATGATTTTCAGTACCCAGTTGTATTTATCAAGTTCCAGATCAAGAGGTTCCGAGTTAACCATGAGTTGGAATGATTGGGTCTGCAGGCTATCCCAAACCACGAAAGTGCGTTCGCCCTGCGCTGTTGTTACGGTGACATCGATGGGCATCCAAAAAATATGGTTAGTCTGCAGCTGTTCTATTTCGAGCTGAATGTTGTAATCAGAGCCGGTTTGTACCCAACTCCAGGAGAATGAATAAGTGGGTTGAAATTCCTGGTATATCCATTGATGGAAAAATTTATCCAGGTTGATTCCCGACACTGCTTCACATATTGACTGAAATTCTTCCGTTGTAGCAGTTCCATACTGATGTGCAGGGGAAGCGTAATAGGTCTTTAATATATTAAAAAACGTATTATCTCCGGTTATATGTCTCAACATATGCAGAACCCACGATCCTTTATGATAGCTGAGACCTGAATCAAAAATATTCTGGTTTTCAGGATCTTCAACATAAATGGTCCCCGGTCCCAGGTAGAGCTGATAGTCCATCTGATATTCGCTTGCCGTATAACCGGGATAAAGATGCTCAAACCAGAACGCTTCACTATAGCTGGCAAATCCCTCATTCAGCCAGATATGATGATAACTGTCACAGGTAATCATATCCCCCCACCATTGATGTGCTATCTCATGAGCATATAATCCTTCATTCCAACTGCCATAACTGGTACAGGTTTGATGCTCCATACCACCGCCCCATAAAAAATCAGCCTGACCATATTTTTCATCCACAAACGGATATTCACCAAACAGACGGGAAAAAAGAGCTATCATATCAGTTACTTTGGCGTTTATATCGGCATATGGCTCATAATTCCCGGGAAAAGAGTAAAAATGAATTTTCATGGTATCGGCGCCAGCGTTGTAGATATAGTCATCATAATTCAATTCATAAGGATATATTGCCAGAAAGACCAGGTAAGTGGCAATGGGATATCCCTCGTGCCACCAGTAGGTGGTACGGTTGTTAAAAGTTGTTATCTCTCTTAATGCACCGTTGGAGGCAACAATCAAATCACCGGGCACTGTTACCCGGATATCCATAGAATCCGGTTTATCCGAAGGTACATCCTTGCAGGGCCACCAGGCTCGCGCCCCGAAAACAGAACTCAACGTCCAGATCATGGGATTACTGGCATAGCTATCAAAACTAAACGAATAGTAAGGGGAGTTTTGTGGTTGTCCCTGATATACGATTTCCAGATTAAATTCTTCACCTTGCGAATATGTTCTCTCTAATTGAATCGTTAAAATATCATTATTTCGATTGTAGTTTAATTGACTGGCGGGGGAATTCGCAGGATAAACATCGTTAATTGACATCCCATCCCAAAAGTTCAACTGGATCTGATCCAGGGATGATGTCACAACTTCGCCCACCACATTAGCGATACCGCTTAACTGTGCGATGGTTGGATCAGGAGTTAAATCGAGTGCATAGTATTTGATATCATAGTCATTTTGATTGGCAGTTATCTGTTGCTCACATAACAGCATCTGCTGATAACGTATTGCCTTTTGCTCAAGCATCCTTTGCTTGAGTTGGGGGTCTATCCCCGATATTTGAGCATTTGAAGGAATGTAAAATATGAAAAGTAACAACAGAAAAAATCTTCGCCAAAGATTACAATTCATAAGGTTCATTTTATTTTCTTTCTGTTTGGTTACCTGATAGAAATAAACTATTAATTATCCTGAAAAATTCACAACCACCAAAGCACTAAGACACAAAGTTATAAAAATTAATAGCTTAAAAGGAATACATGCCTTCAAATAAATCAAACTTACAGTTTTTCTTTAAATCTTTTAATTTCTGTACTTCTTAGTGTCTTCGAGTCCGTCAGATGCCGGATTATGATCTTTGTGGTCCCGCAGATGCGGGATGAATTTATCAAACTATACGCTATTTAGCTTCAGGGTAATGACGGCAGCCAGGCAGGACCGGAATCGCTTGCCTGATGATTAGTTACATTGTGCAGCTCAGTGCCATCAGCATTTATGATTAAGATTTCATAATTATTGACATGGAAAGATGCAAAAGCGATCTGTGAACCATCCGGAGACCAGGCCGGCACCCATTCCTCTGCAGTATTAAATGTTAATTGCTGCAGATTGCTGCCGTCGGTGTGCATCAGATAGATTTCATTATCTCCATCACGGTTGGAACAGAAGACAAATACGACCGGTTGTCTGATGGTGGCCGAATCTGCTCTTGTTTGTGTGCCGGCGTCCGTTACCGTCACTGAATAGGTACCAGCAGTCAGATTGCTTATATCTTGTGTTGTTGCACCATTGGACCATTGATATTGATATGGGGTGGTACCACCGCTTATGTTTAAGTCCACAGCACCGTCAGAACCGCCGTAAGCAGTAGCGTGGGTAGGTTCTAATTGCAAAACAAGAGGATCGGGTTGGGATTCGGTGGAATTTTTACATGCTGATATAACGAAAATAAAAATTACCAGAGGCAGGGCTATTGCTTTCATGACATTTTCCTTATTCTTTATCTTTAAGGATTTATTTCACATTTAAAAACAGAGCCCAGAATCAGGAATAATGCAAAATGTTAGCCGTTCGTTTTCAATTTTACGTTAACTTATATAATAACAAAGGGTAAGACGAATATATTTACGGTGTATTAAGAAAAATGTTGCCTATTTTATGAGGAAAATTTTTTCCTCATAAAATTTTACTGGCAAGGGT
>CBDUVK010000189.1:0-5867 GCA_965370645.1 uncultured bacterium | reverse complement strand
ATCAGTGATCACAGGCTCAGCTGTTTCACCCAATAACTCCTGTAAAATTGTTCGCTGCCATTCCTCATCCTTTGCAAGCTCCCTAAAGATCTCCAGAAAATCTCTGGCATATTCATCCCTATTTTGAATGGCCGCATCGGGATGACCTTCATTAATCCGTTCAATAAGATCAGAGAAAAAAATGGAAAGATCACTGGTACCCTGCAGATGAGCCAGTTTTTCGATACTATTTAACGGGGATATTTCAGAAGACAAGAAATCGACAAAATTTTGAACCGATTGCTGTAGTGGTTCGTCCAGTTTATCCTGACTTTTTTTTACAATCGTCTCGAGTAAACTTTGAAAATAGTAAGTTTCAAAATCAATGGCTTCTTTTATATTCATCCGTCTCACCCTTTATTCTAAGCGAATAAACATTGTTCCTACATTTGTCTTTTAAACTGTTGAGATAATTTAAATTTGGACACGGCTGCACCAAGCAGATTAGAGAGATTGGCCATTTCTTCCGAAAGTTTTTTTGAAACTTCAGCCCGTTCAGCCGTGTCTTGAGCGATTGCCGCAATATTTTGTACGGTATTAGCAATATTCGCACTGGTGCTGGTCTGCTGCTGAAATGAATCAGAAATTTCATTTATTAATTGATCTGATGTCTCAGCCATCTCCAAAATTTGCTTGAGAGCACTCCCTGCCTCATCAACTTTCTTAGTTTCTTTTTCCACCTCGGTTGTTCCAAACTGCATTGCCTTGACCGCTTCCGAGGTCCCTGATTGAATATTCTCAACCAGGGTAGCAATATCTTTAGCCGCTTGGCCGGAGCGTTCCGCAAGACTACGGACTTCATCTGCCACCACCCCGAATCCCCTGGTTGATTCACTGGCACGGGCAGCTTCAATGGTCGCATTAAGACCCAGAAGATTGGTGCGGTTCGCAATTTCACTAATAACTTCCACGATTTCTCCAATTTCCTGAGAATTCTGTCCCAAAACCTGAACCTGACGTGCAGCATCCTGGACGATGTTTCGAATTCGATGCATACCTTCAATTGAGCTTTTAACAATCTCAGTCCCTTTCTGAGCCACCGTTGCTGCTTGACTGGCAGCTTTAGCCGCCTGCGTGGAACGATCGCTGGCATATTTAATAATATCAGCCATCTCTTTAACAGCACGCGATGTAGATTCTATCTGCTTAGCCTGATTATTAGCACCGGCTGACATGGCATCGCTACTTTTGAGTACTTCTTCAGTAGAGTTAACAATACCTTCCGAAGATTTCTGAACATCCCGGACAAGTCCACTCAGCTCTGATATCATTAGATTAAACGAGTCTGATAAAGCGCCTAATGTCCCTGCTGAAACCTCTGCCTTTACGGTAAAATCACCATCAGCTGCGGCCGACACAATTCGTAATAAGCTCGTTATCTGATCCTGTAACCGATCCCTATCCGCCTCGGTCTCAATCAATCCCTCAAGTTTTTCCAGCATCACATTTAAAGAATCTCCAATCTGACCCATCTCGTCCGTATTATTATTTTCATATCGAAGCTGGTAGTTGCCTTCAGAGACTTTATTAACGAAACTGACAAAATTATTGATGGGTTTTTTAACCTGCCAGGCAAGCAACAGGCTCACTAAAAAAGATAACACCAGGGTCATGATCACAAAAAAGAACATTCTCCCGTAAAAATTCGGTAGACTGTTGAAAATATCGGATTCCTTCATGTCTACCCGGGCAATTGCCACCACGTTTTCAGGTCCATTATATACAGGTGCAAAGGCACTATAAAGCTTTTGACCTGTTTCCATATAGGCTGCTTTAAATTGTACCGATTGGCGGTTCTGGGTGACTGTCATCTCAGGGTAAAAAATGGCATCACCTAAAAACGTAAAAGGTCTTTCTGTGGTATAATACAGTTGAGATTTACTCTGCACTGTCGCAATAATCGATATACGTTCAAGTCGAAATCTTTGATTTGATTGCGACAAATGCGCCATATCACTCTCAATGTTCCGGTTGAGCTGAGAGATTTCCTGCCGGCTAAGTGGTCCGTTCTCAATAATTTGGACAAGTTCAAAACCGTTGATTGAAGCTGCCGAGAGTAACGCATTGTAGCTCAGATGATTTAAAGCTTCTTCTCTTATATCATCTTCCATATCTGAGAATGTCTGAAAATGATAGATCAGTACAATAAACAGACTAATGACAGTTAAAATAAAAAAATATTTCCACAAGATACTGACTTTCATACCACTCATTCGAAAATTCCTTAACTATTAGTAGGGCATACCGCTGTTCAAAGTCGTAAGTAGCCTGTCAACATTTAACATATATATATCAGCGGCCCTGTCTGAAATCATTCCGGACACATACTCCATCATTGTTTTGGGAATACTACCGCGAGCTGATTTAATTGAACCACCAGGAATTAGTTGAACGCCATGTATACGGTCTGTGACAACACCTACGGATCCCTCACCCCCTTCCAGGACAATTACCATATCAGTTTCCTGGATTTTTTTCAGCTCAATTCCCAGAATAGGAGAAATATCGATCAGTGGATAAATTTCTCCACGATGATTAAATACACCTAACAGATAATCTCTGGTATTCGGCACAGGGGTAATCATTGGCAGGGGGAAAACTTCTTTAGATCTCAGTATATCAACACCAAACATGTAACTGTTGATTTCCACCACTGATATTCTGTCTTCTTTTACTTCTTGATTTGAAGGATTTTCGGAAAAGGTTGTCATTATAATATCAAACTGTCCGTCTGAATTTGAATTTCACCTAATTAAATATCAGTCTATCCAATCCTGGAAATGATTTTACCCTTACCTGAAGACAACGTAGATTGATACAGTGATGTTATTGACCAATCAATTCATGTATTTTACCAACCAGTTCTTCATCCCGAAAAGGCTTGGGAATGAAATCATCCGCTCCCAGCTCTTTGGCCTGGCTGGTTTCCTTTGGTGTATCTTTCGCAGAAAGCATTACAACCGGTATAGTCGTTTTGGCCTTAATAGCTTTCAAAATATCCAAACCATTTACATCCGGTAACATGATATCCAAAATAACCAGATCAGGATCCTTTGAATCCAGGTATGAAAATGCTTCTTTCCCGGTCGGTACTGAGACAATATTGTAACTCTCATTCTCCAGGGCAATTTCAACCATTTTACGGATAACGATACTATCGTCTACAACCAGAATGGTTTTCCGGGTCTGTGGGTCTGTCTCGGTAACAACTCCAGGAACTTCCTGAGCCGGCTCCTCAGTGGCAGTCTCCTCTGTTTCTTCAACCTCCGGAGTCAGGGTTTCCTCTGTGGAGACTTCAAGGGTTTCTTCCATTAGCACTTCTTCTTTAAGTTCCACATCGGTCTCGGTTTCAGGCGTTCCCATCTCTCCCGGTTTTTCTTCACTTTTTTCTTCCTCATCAGGGGTGGGTGATGGCGGTTCCGGCTTTACCTCTTCCTCCGCCCACTGTGCCATCTCCTCCTCATCGAGTATTTTGGGGCCTTCACCTCCCTGCTCAGAAACTGACTCCTCTTTTAAGAGGTCATTTATAAGACTATCCAGGTCTTGTTCGCTCTCTTCCTCTTTTTCTTCAGGTGCTTCTTCCAGTTTTAATTCTTCAAATCCCTCTGGTTTTTGCTCTTCCGACAGTTGAGCTGAATCTTCCTGCATATCTGGGGAAGGAGATAAATCTTCCGATACCACTGATTCTTTGGATTCTTCTTCTTTAATTTCCAACGGAACATCAAATTCCTGCGGTTCAGACTCCGTTACCTGCTCAACCTCATCAGGTTGTTCTTCTACAGTTTCGCTCACTTCCTCCACTTTCTCAAAAGGACTCAATTTTTCATCCACAAAATCAACGTCCTGATCAGTCGGTTCTAATTCTTCAGCTGTTGGTAACTCTCCACTCTCAGGAACAATCAGTTCCATTTCCTGTAGTTTTTTAAGAGTATTCTGCACTTCCTGCAGATCAGTTTCCAAAAATCCGGCAATATTATCCTCATTCTTTCTTCCATCCAGAGAAAAGAGCACTTTCCACTCCGGAATGTAAAGTTTAATATCGTGGATTTTGTCAGCCAATTGCTCAGATCGAACGAAAACCTGATTCACGTTTTGCTCCTTATTTTTAAATAATAAAATTCCATTCCAATGTGGGAATTATCGGAATGATTGGTATTTAGCTTTAATTTTTTTAATAATTTATATAATTAATAAAAAAATTTAGCACCTTTATCAAAAGATGTCAAGGGAAATAAACCCTGCCATCTCCGTGGATTTTTTTGGAGAACATTTAATAGTTCCAAATTCAGTTGAGGTTGTTGAAAAATATGAATCAAAATAAGCTGAAAATGGCCGTTTTTTATTCTTGGTTGTATAAAATTTAAAAAGTCTTTAATTTGAATTTTAAACAATAACTTGAGGGAATGGGGTCTTGTGGATGAATTAAATCAGTTAATTTTACAGCGCCGTGATAAGCTGGCCAAGCTGAATAAGTTGGGAATAAATCCCTATCCTTACTCATTTGAAAGATCACACAGTTCTGAAGAAATATTATCGGATTTTGAGAAGTTGAATGAAAAAGAAGTGAGCGCTGCCGGGCGTATAATGTCTAATCGGCTCATGGGAAAGGCGGCATTCTTTCATATCCAGGATATGCAGGGAAAAATACAGATCTATCTGAAAAAAAATGAAGTGGGTGATAAAGCCTTCGAATTATATAGACTGTTAGATATTGGTGATATCGTTGGAATTCAGGGAAAGGTTTTTAAAACCCGCACCGGAGAGATTACTGTTTATTGTCAAAAAATTGAACTATTATCTAAATCTCTTCGACCCCTGCCCATCGTAAAAGAGAAGCTGGAAGATGATCAAAAAGTGGTATTTGATCCCTTTTCCGACAAGGAAATGCGTTATCGTCAGCGATATGTCGATCTTATCGTAAATCCCAAAATTCGCGAAGTATTCCTAAAAAGAACAAAAATCATAACTTCAATGAGGCAATATCTAAATAGCTATAATTTCCTGGAAGTCCAGACCCCCATCTTGCAACCGCTGTATGGCGGTGCAACTGCACGACCTTTCGTGACACACCATAATGCCCTCGATATGAAACTTTATTTACGAATAGCGGACGAACTTTATCTGAAAAGGCTCATTATAGGCGGATTTGACGGTGTGTATGAATTCGGTAATGATTTTCGCAATGAGGGTATTGACCGCTTTCATAATCCCGAATTTACTCAAATGGAACTCTACGTTGCCTATCAGGATTACATCTGGATGATGGAATTCACGGAAAATTTAATTGCTCACACTGCCCGGCAGGTTTTCGATACCCAAAAGATTACCTTCCAGGAACAGGAAATAGACCTGACTCCACCCTGGAGGAGATTACCACTATTTGAGGGGATTAAAGAATATACCGGTATCGATATTTCGAACCTTGATGAAGATGGGGTAAGAAAAACTGCGGAAGATTTAGGAATTGCGGCGGAGGACAGCTGGGGGATTGGAAAAATCATTGACGAAATCTTTAGTGATTTTGTAGAACCCAAATTGATTCAACCTACATTTATCACAGACTATCCGGTAGAGATGTCTCCCTTAGCGAAAAAACACCGTGATAATCCCAAGTTGGTGGAACGCTTTGAGCCCATCATCGCCGGGAAAGAGATTGGCAATGCCTTTAGTGAATTAAATGATCCGCTCGACCAGCGGGAAAGATTCGCGGCTCAGATGGACCTCAGGGCCAAAGGTGACGAAGAGGCACAGGTTATGGACGAGGATTTTCTCCGTGCTCTTGATTATGGGATGCCCCCAACTACGGGATTAGGCATCGGTATTGATCG
>CBDUVK010000188.1:0-5870 GCA_965370645.1 uncultured bacterium | reverse complement strand
GCCGGTATATCACTAATTGCGGTTGGTACACGAATGACCTCCCACGGCCCATTATCTCTACTCCGGAGTATGCCGCGATTGGTCGCTGCCCAGAGGGTATCCTCCTGGGCAGCAATTTGATATACCGTGGCTAAACCGACATTCTCATCCTTGATACGCCTCATAAGACCGCTTGCAAGATGCAGTGTATTGATCCCCTTTTCAGAAGCAATATACAGCATATCATCATGAATCAATAAATCCAAGATTTGGATACTGTACAACCCCTGGCGTTGATCATAATTATACCAGCTGTCCTTTCTGCGGTTGTACAGCGAGAGTCCATAGTCAGTAGCAAACCAGACACTGTCTCCGGTAACCTCAATATCGGTGACATTATTATTAGGCAAACTCGAAATCCAGCGTGCCTGATAGAAGTCCCATCCTCCGGACCCATCTCTCCAGAGGGAAATTCCGGGGCGCCCTTCTCCCCGCCGGGCCTCCCCTCCAATCCATAAATCATTCTGTTGATATTGCATAACAGCAGGTCGAATATGCGCCAATCCAAGAGGTACGACATCCATTCGCTGTGAAAACTGATTTCCTATTCCGACACCCAAACCATCGATAGCAAACCAAATTCTTTCCCATTTATCCCGCAAAAAACCACTGATAGGGAACTCATCAAAATGAGTATCCATCAGTTTCCAATCTTCAATGAGGGTCCAGTAACCATTGGCAAAAAAATGTGGTAGAAATTCCAGGAAACTGGCCGGATAATAGATATTCTGCTGCATTTTTTTTGAGGGATCGGGAAAATCACTTTCCGGATATTCAAACGGCCAGAGAGAACGCTCACTTTGACAGAGCCATTCTTGTTCCGCCGGTTTAAAAATACAGGTATCATCTTCGGTTACTGCCCACAGCAGGCCATTGCCGAAATCATAAGCCACATCCAATACCCGGTTACTTGTGAGTCCGTTACTGGTGGTATACGGGTACTCCCAGTATTTCTGGAACAGCTCATAACGTAAAATACCACCGTTTTCCGTGGCGATATATAAAAAGCTATGGCCGACGGCCATTGAATTTATCCGTTCGATTTCCAGATAGCTGATCCAATCGTCCAATGCATAGCGGGTACGGCGTTCCTGTTCGGAATAGAACGTCTCTCGCCTTATGTACTGGGCATGTAGAACACTCATCCCCAGTTCCGCCCAGAAAATAAATATCAAAAACCAAAAAATCCTATTCATCAATCTATCTAAAGGTATACTATGTTATTCTCCCATCACCTTAATGATGAGGCGTTTACGTCTCTCTCCATCAAATTCAGCATAATAGATTTGTTGCCAGGGTCCAAAATCCAATTTCCCCTCGGTAACCGGGACAATCACCTCATGATGCACTAACAGGCTTTTCAGATGTGCATCTCCATTTGTTTCTCCGGTTCGGTGATGTCGATAATTGATATTAAAAGGGGCGAGTTTTTCGAGCCAGTCATCAATATCCTGCAGCAAACCGGATTCAGCATCGTTTATCCACACACCGGCAGTAATATGCATAGCGCTTACCAAAACCATTCCTTCCTGAATTCCACTTTTTCCTACCACCTCCTCAACCTGGGTGGTGATATTGATATATTCTCGCTTTTTGGTAGTATTAAACCATAAATATTCTGTTGCAAACTTCATTTTAATGGTACCTCCTCGATTTTTTCATTATTCTGATCCGATTCATATTTATGATACAAAGAGCGGATTTTTTCAGCAGAATCTAAATCGCATTTCAAGGTCATTTCAACCAGATGATCCTGGTAATCAATTTCCAGTACATGACTCACCGAATGGATAAAGTGGATAAATTTTTGATTCTGAACACCAATCCTCAGAAGAATTTTTACAAAATTCTTCTCGATAAATTCAATCATTTTCTGTTTCAGAGATTCAACACCGATGTTACGTGTTGCCGAGAGAAAGATGGCATCCGGGTACTTCTTACGCAATAATTGCAGGATTCCCTGATCCTTTAACAGGTCCATTTTATTAAAAATAATCAAAACCGGTTTATGATGAACCTGGAGTTTCTCACATATCTGTATCACAGTATGTATTTGATGTTGAAAAAAAGGATGGTGAATATCCACTACATGCAGCAATAGATCAGCTTCACTGATCTCGTCGAGAGTGCTTTTAAATGATGCAATAAGGTGATGTGGTAATTTACGGATAAATCCGACTGTATCACTCAATAAAATCTCATGACCATCATTGAGCTGGATTCGACGCACAATAGAATCAAGAGTTGCAAAAAGTTGATTTTCAACCAGCACATCCGCGTCACTCAGCAAATTCATGATGGTTGATTTACCTACATTGGTATATCCGATTAAAGAAGCCTGATATAATTTTTGTCTTTGCTGGCGACGTACTTTTTGTTGTTTATCAAATTGATGAAGATCATTTCGCAATTTTTCAATTCGTTTTCGAATCAAACGGCGGTCCGTCTCCAGCTGGGTTTCCCCGGGTCCCCGCGTTCCAATTCCCCCCACCTGCCGGGAAAGGTGAGTCCATTGTCGCGTCAGCCGGGGGAGAAAATATTGTAACTGCGCTAATTCTACCTGACTTTTAGCTTCGCGGGTGCGGGCATGTTTGGCAAAAATATCCAGTATGAGGGTGCTTCTGTCAATAACCTTTGCCTGCAGCATACCTTCCAGATTTCGTATTTGGGCAGGACTGAGATCGTCATCAAAAACAACAATACCGGCGTCAAGTTCCTGAAGGAGTTCGGATAATTCGGATACTTTCCCCGGACCAATAAAATAGGCTGCATGAATCCGGGCCCGTTCCTGTATAAATTGGTGTTTAACCTCCAATCCCGCCGTTTTTGCCAGTTGGCTTAGTTCGGACAAATTATCCAGCTTCTCCTCTTTTTCCTGTCCGGGTAATCCCAGACCGACCAGGACGGTTTTCTGATGCCCTTTTACCTCTTCCAGTAACATGGTAGTAATGCTCCCTTAATCTTTTGCGATTTCAATATTCGGTCTATGCTTTAGAAACATCGGCCAGACCCTGTTCAATCAAATCCTTTTGATTTCTTGATGTTGTGTATCCTAAAAACAGCTCTATGAGCAGTAATACCAGGACCATGCCTAAAATGTAAGGCCAGAGTTCTCTACCAAAACGGCTTAACTCAATTTGATTAATCAGACTTTCAGAATCGGTAATCCAAATTGCATTACTAAATATATCCAGAATTTCATCATCGCTGTAATATTCCTGTATTGATTCTTCAGCCGAATGATTGACTGAATAAACAAAAAGGCGTCTATCTGCCTGTTCGATTTTGTGAGTGCCTGCTTCACTGTTTTCATCAACCTCCAAGATTACATCGGATCCTCTGAATACGGGAGTGATCTTTTCCTCCCATCCGGAAGGACGTTTTACATTAAATTGATAAGGAGAGCCCAGTTCCGGAAAAATATGGGAAAAGGATTCTCCGATCTGGATTTCCTCCCGATTATCACGATTGCGGGTTACCGAATAATAAATGACTCTGTAAATGAAGGGAACCACAAATCCGCGGATAATAATATCAGTCCAGCGGGGGTGAAGAGGACTTGCCAGCAGATAACAGGGCCCCGGACCCTCCAGTAAAAATATATTTTTATTTTCAAAATGCATAATGACCTGGTTTTCAGCCTCAGCTTTTATTAAATAATAGGAATAAAAATGTATGGGAGTAAGTTCTTTCCGGTCATCAAACAGTCCTTCAAATATGGGGTGGGACCAGTTCACTCTACCCAAAGGAACAAATTTATCGATGGCCTCAATTTGACCTTCACGAGACAGTATCCGGCCCAGGTTAATTCTTTTCAATAATTTATTATAACTGGTCAACGAAAGATTCTCGCCGGGTATCAGAAGTAATGGTTTACCGGATCGTCCATATTGTTCCAATCGGTTCATAAAGCCATCAGGTATCTCATTTAATCCTTCCAGGATAATCAGATCATATTGAAAGATTTGCAGCGATGACCATTCTGACAGGGTTTTTTTCTGATGCAGAAAAATTTTACGATCGATAACCGGTTTCAAGATCGATGGAATATATGTATCAAAGACCGGTGATGGCACCATATGCAAAATTTGAATCTGTTGAGGAATATAAAAATTAAAGTGATAACGGTTATCCTCTAAGAGTGCATCATTTTCACACTCTATAAATCCAGCAATATGGCCGGTCGATTGAAGAACCGTTTCAAAGGAGACGGTCATTTTCTCACCGGAAGGTATATTACAGTTTTTTTGTGCAATTCGGTTTCCATTTAAAACCAGGGATACCATGGAATTGAGATATTTTTTTTTATTTTGATTTTTTATATAGGCCTCAATTTTCAGATTCTGATTCTTTTCAATTAATTGATTTAAAATTTTCACAGAATCAACTGAAACATTCTCATCATTTTCATGAACTACAGGGAGTATGAATATCTTTACATCTTCAGACAGATTGCCACTTAATTCTTCCAGTTGAAATCGATCGATCCCATTTTTTTGGAAATCAGAAACATAATAAATCTCCTTATTGGGAAGCTCAGAATCCCCCAATATTGCAAAAGCTCTCAACGATGCCGAATTTAAATTACCCTTCAATGAACCGGGCTGGATTTCTTTGCTGATTTTCTGCCACAGATCTGAGGAAAAATTTTCACGCAGGGCTAACACCTGTAGAGGTTCTATACCCAGGATAACCGAGATCCGATCATTTAACTGAAAGAGCGGTTCCATGCGAAACCACCATTGTCGAACCTTCTCAAGCAAATTTCCGGTGAGCTCCAGACTATTTAATGACATACTATTATCCAGAATAATAACTACTTCCGTGGCAGCTCGGCCAACCAGAGGATTCTCCCTCTGACTAAGAGTGGGACGGGCAAATGCCAACACCAGTAAGACTATGATTAAAGTTCGAATCAGGAGAAGAAGCCACTGGCGAAGACGCAATCGCCGCATCTCTTTTCGAACCATCTCTTTCAAAAAATGGATGGTACTGAACTCTACCTCTTTGAATTTTCTTTTATTAAGTAGATGAATAATTAAAGGAATAAGCGAGGCGGACAAGGCAAATAAAATAGAGGGATTTAAAAACTGAAACATTCAGCTCCAAATTTAAAACAATGAAGTTAAAAATATATTAAATGTTATGATTAAAACAACTCAATTTTCCAGAATATGTTTCCATCTCTATCATCCAACTATTTTGAGAAGAGATGGAGAAATTTATCCGATAGAAATGCTGGTTTTCATTTTCCAATATCTGAATTTACAACAATCGTGAAGATATCGGAATTTCAGTTGGAGTTTAAGTCGAATTATCCTTAATTTTATTACGTTGGATTTATAAAGAATATATTGAAGTATCTGTGACGTTTATCATAATGATAACACAAATATTTGCTCATTTTACATTGATTTCTTTAGCGTTGTGTAAGGAGGAAAATTTTTAATGAAAATAGGCAACATCATTAAATCACTATTTATGGTGACCGCATTGGGATCTCTATTTTTACAGTGCCCCCCAACACTTCCGGATGACATCCCTCCGGTGGTGAACATCATTTATCCCATATCGGGTCAGGAGATATCAGGCATAACAATAGTATCTGTCGGAGCATCCGATGAAACGGAATTAAAAGAGGTAGCCCTATTTATTGATGGAGAAGTTGTAGTAACCTCACGAGCAGCTCTCTTGCAGTATAGTTGGGATACAGGTCCAATTGCAGATAATCAGAATCACAGTCTCTACGCCACCGCGACCGACGGAAGAAATAATGGATTTTCCGGATCTGTCATTGTCCGGGTTGTAGCGGACTCAAATCCTGACTCATT
>CBDUVK010000187.1:0-6035 GCA_965370645.1 uncultured bacterium | reverse complement strand
ATATGGATAGGACTTCAATATGACAATTCTAGACTACTCTATCGTGATCGTATATCTTATGGCGATGATCAGTATCGGTGTCTACTTTCAGCGAAAAGCTTCCAGTGGAATTAACTCTTACTTTTTAGGGGACCGTGGACTTCCCTGGTGGGCACTGGGCGCTTCCGGTATGTCGTCCAATCTGGATGTAAGCGGTACCATGATAAACACGGCATTCATTTTTGCCCTGGGTGCAGCGGGTTTTTTCATCGAAATCAGGGGAGGGGTTACCCTGATCATGGCATTTCTCATGATCTTCCAGGGAAAATGGAATCGCCGTGCCCAGGTCATGACCCTGGCTGAGTGGATGCATTTTCGCTTTGGTAAAGAGCGTCAGGGTGATGTAGCCCGCCTCATCGCAGCCTTCTCAATTATTATCGTCACTGTCGCTATGCTGACCTATTTTGCTATTGGTTCCGGTAAATTTATCGGAGAATTTTTGGGAATCCCCTCCTTCTGGGGACTTTCATCTCAATTCTGGGCGGCTACCCTGATGATTTTTCTGGCGATGATTTATACCGTGGCCAGTGGTCTGTACGGTGTGGTTTGGACTGACGTCTTTCAGGGTACTTTGATTTTTGGCACCATTATTTATATCTGTCTGTTGGCTTTCTTCAAGTTTGATCTCCCGGAAGTATTTCAGGTATCCGTACCCTTACGTGATGGTGGATTCATGGCGATCGAAACGACCCGGGAAGCCTGGACCAATATGTGGCCTTCCTGGAATCTGGATATGCCAGCAGAATCGGCCTATTCCATCTATAATCTTTTTGGTATCGTCATCTTATTTTATCTGATTAAGGTAACGATTGAAGGAAGTGGTGGAACCAGCCAGTATATGATTCAACGATTCTTTGCCTCACGCAGTGATCGCGAATCAGGACTGCTTTCACTTTTCTGGACTTTTTTACTGGCCTTTCGCTGGCCTTTTATAGCTGCCATTGCCATTATGGGTGTGGTTCTGGGAAATATTCAGGATCCCGAGTTGGTTTTACCGGTGGTCATTAATGAACTGGTGCCTGTTGGAGTTAAAGGTTTATTAGTGGCGGGTCTGATGGCAGCGGCTATGTCCACTTTTGATTCCACAGTGAATGCCGGTGCTGCATATTGGGTGAAAGATATTTACCAGACTTATCTCAATCCGAAAGCAACCGAGAAACAATTGCTCTTACATGGTCGGATCTCTTCAATCATTATTGTCTTGCTGGGTTTGTTATTTACCCTGGCTATCAGAAACATCAATGAAATATGGGGATGGATAACCTCCAGTCTCGGCGCCGGTTTATTGATTCCCACGCTGGCCCGCTGGTATTGGTGGCGTATGAATGGTTACGGTTTTGCGGCAGGAACCGTCGCAGGCATGGGTGCGGCTGTAATTCAGCGAATCCTTCTTCCCGACATACCCGAATACTTTGCTTTTGTCATTGCCACTGTCTCCTCCCTGCTGGGAATGATTATCGGGACCTACGTATCAGAACCAACCGGGGAGAAAACCTTATTAGAATTTTATAAACGAACCCGCCCGTTTGGATTATGGGGACCGATTCGCAAACAGCTTGCCCCTGATACTCTACAAAAGATCAATCAGGAAAACAGACGTGATATTCTCTCAACTTTTTTTGCAGTTCCCTGGCAAATTGTTCTATTTTTAACTGGTATGTCAATAATTTTTAAGCGCTGGGATGAATTTTTCTGGCTGGCTCTTCTGCTCACTTTCCTCTCTGTGGGACTCTATTTCAACTGGTACAGACATCTCTCTAAAGAGGTAAAGGTTGATTGATGTTAAATTTTAATCACAAAACGTTTCTGATCCATTTAACTGTTTTAGGCTGTTCAACTTTACTTTCAATCTTACTTATTTTAAACTGCGGAACTTCCGGGAAAAATAAGGTTATTATCTGGACCTCGCTCAGGCCGGTTGAACGAGATTATCTGCAACTAAAACTAAATGAATTCGGGAAGGAATATCCAAATTACGAATTTACCCAGTTATTCTACTCTCCGGAGGAAGTGCGTATTAATTTTATTATCTCGGCACTGGCCGGTAAAGGTCCGGATCTGATCCATTGCGCCAGTGATTTTATCGGGCCTCTTTCCGAACTGCAAGTTATTCACCCCCTGGAAAATCTATTTGAGGAGACATTCCTGGATAGTTTTATTCAGGAACCGGTCGCGGCCAATACTTTTTTCCAGAACCACCTTTATCAGATCGCTGATCGGGTGGGGAATCATCTCTGCCTGGTTTATAACAAAGCCCTCGTCAAAGAGCCCCCTCAGTCTATGGCTGAATTAATCAAACTAAAAGATCAGTTGGTGAAAGATACCGATGGCGATGGGGATCCGGATACTTATGTACTTGCATGGAACTATACCGAACCTGCATTTGCGGTTCCCTTCATTGGTGGATATGGCGGCTGGATTGTTGATGAAAACAGAAATCCGACCCTGAATACCGAAGCAGTTGTCAATGCGGCACAACTCATCTATGATCTCGCCAATAAACATAGGATCATCCCGCGGGAAAGTGATTACGAAACAGCCAATGCTCTTTTCATGGATCGGAGAGTAGCCATGATAATCAATGGACCCTGGTCCTGGGGAACTTATCTTAAAAATAATATAGATATCGGGTTAGCCCGAATTCCGAAAATCGACGAAACCGGATTGTGGCCGACACCTACAGTTTTCCCCATGGGATATTGTTTCAATGTAAATCTTTCCGGTGATCGACTGGATATGATTGTTTCCCTGGTTAAATACCTGACTTCACACGAAACAGAGCTTGATTTTGCAGTACGGTTCAATATAATCCCCTCACGCCTGGAAACTCTCCACCATGAATCCCTGATTGAAAATGAAATATTTCAACAGGCACTGGATCAGATGATGGTGGGCCGGCCCATGCCGGTATTCACCGAGATGCGATGGATCTGGGATGCCATGCGCCCGGCATATCAGGGAATCTTTACCAATCAGATTTCCCCCCGGGAGGCGGCAACCCAGATGCAGGAATTGGCACTGAAACTGATAAAAGAAAATCGGGATGAGTAGAGGAACTCATGGCGAATCAAAATGTCAATCATAATCGACTGGCCTATCTGTATGTTGCACCGGCCATCATTATCATGAGCCTGGTGGTGATTTATCCATTTATATATAACCTAATCGTCTCGTTTTCCAATATGAGCCTTTCCCATTTCCGGGATTGGCGGATAACAGGAATTGGTAATTATCTTCTGGTCCTCAGTGAAAAAAGTTTTTGGTATTTTCTTTTTAAAAATATTTTGTGGACCGTTATAAATCTGATTTTTCATGTCGGTATCGGAGTTTTCCTGGCGCTTATTCTGAATAAAGACCTGCGCGGTAAAACGGTTTACCGCACCCTGTTAATTCTGCCCTGGGCCGTTCCCCAGTATATTACCGCCTTAACCTGGCGGGGTATGTTTAATTCGGAGTACGGAGCGATTAACCTGCTTTTAGAACAGGTGGTGGGAGTGCAGATTACCTGGCTCTCCACCGAGTGGGGGGCATTTAGTGCCTGTTTAATTGCGAATATCTGGTTGGGATTTCCTTTCATGATGATCATTGCATTGGGAGGCCTTCAGAGTATTCCGGATGAATTGTATGAAGCCGCGGACATAGATGGTGCAAGCTCCTGGTTGAAATTCAGAAACATAACCATGCCGCTTCTGAAGCCTGTCATGGTACCGGCAATTACCCTGGGAGTAATCTGGACTTTTAATAATTTTAATATTGTTTGGCTCATCAGTAATGGGGGAGAACCATCAGATACCACTCACATACTGGTAAGCTGGGTTTATAAATCTGCCTTTACCTATTTCCGGATGGGATACGCAGCCGCGTTTTCCATGATCATTTTTGCGATCCTGTTCATTTTCAGCTGGCGGTTCATTAAGTCTACCCGGGTTACTGAGAATGTTTATGGATAAAGGATAAAGGGAAAAGGGAAAAGGGAAAAGAGTAAAGAGTAAAGGGAAAAGAATATAGGATTTAGGGGTTAGGATTCAGGAAGGACTATTTTAGAACAATACAAGGTTTAAGGGCAGTACATAAGAATAACGAAGTATTAACCCCGTAGGGGTGATATATTAATAGCCCCCGAATTTATTCGGGGGTAAAGGAATCCATCGTGAAAATAAAGAACCCCGTAGGGGTGACATGTTATTTGGAGAAAATGTTAAATGGCAACAGGCAAATTTGAAAAAGCAGGATTTAGGATAGAAGATTTAGTGGGGGAAAGGGTAAAGTGAAAAGACTGAATTACGAATGGCGAGTAGCGAGCAACGAGTAGTGAGTATCTTGTATACAGAATCCGGCAGATGGATTGTGGAAATTGCCAACTGCTAACTGCTAACTAAAAACTGCTAATTGGAATCTCTTACTGCTTTCTGCTTTCTGCTCTTTGCATTCTACTTTGTCTTATGTGGTTATCAGTTCCACGGAATATATAATTTTTATTGGGAATAAGTGTATGTCGCAAAATCCCCGCAGTCTAAGTTCTAAAGGAAAGATGGGTGCACATATTATCCTGATCATCTTTACCCTGTTTGCCATATATCCGGTGCTTCAGGTTTTTTCCATCTCTCTGCGTCCGGGGGACCGTCTGCTCAGTAAATCTCTGGCCATTATCCCTGATGGTGCCAACTTCCAATCGTATTATCAATTATTTTTTGAGGAGCCCTTCTTAAAGTGGATGCTGAATAGTCTGACAATTTCAGTTTTTGTCACAATTTTTGGTGTTGCCCTTGCAGCAACTGCAGGATACGCCTTTTCCCGGTATCGTTTCCGGGGACGGAGTGCCTCACTTTTAGGGATCATAACTACTCAAATGTTCCCGGTGACCATGTTGCTATTACCCCTCTTTATAATGTTGATTAAAATTGGTCTGTATGATTCCTATATAGGTCTCATTGTCGCCTATTCAGCCACAGCTCTTCCCTTTACCATCTGGCAAATGAAGGGGTATTACGATACTATTCCCTACAGTCTGGAAGAGGCGGCTATGATGGATGGAGCCTCACCATTCTATACATTTTATCGGATTATTTTACCTCTGGCGCTGCCGGCTTTGTCTATCACGGCGCTATTTTCGTTTATGACTGCCTGGTCTGAATATCTGGTGGCCGCTGTTCTCATTCAGGACCGCAGTCTCTTTACACTGCCTCTGGGCCTGAAGCTTTTTCAATCCAATATGGAAGTAGCCTGGGGCCTCTACTCTGCCGGTGCGGTTATTGTAAGTATTCCGGTGGTGGTATTATTCGTTTTCCTCAGCCGCTGGCTGATCTCCGGGCTCACATTAGGTAGTGTGAAAGGGTAAATAATATGAACGATTTATCACGCAAAGATGTAAAGGAAGCAAATATTAAATTATAAATCGATATTCGTTTCTCGTTCCTCGTCTCTCGTTAAATCACTCCTATAAAACCAGTAACGAGTGCCGAGCATCGAGAACCGAGTATCCCATTGTGAGATTTTAAAAGTTTATCAAACTAGAAAATAAATCTTCAGGAGGATTGATAATTATGCTGGATGCTATTGCAAAAAAAATGTGTAATCTGGGTTTTACTCAGTACGAAGCCAAAGCTTATGTTTCACTGATTAATCATTATCCGGCGACTCGCTATGAATTGAGTAAAAGCAGCGGTGTCCCCCGCTCCGCGATTTATGATGTGATCAGCCGTTTGGAATCTTATGGTGCGGTGAGTGTAATTTCCAGAAATCCTGAAAAATATGTGCCCTTGCCTCCGGAACAGTTTCTCAAAATATTGGAGCAGCGCTACGCGCAGAAAATTGAAGTCTTCCGTAAAAGCATCTCAGAAGTAAAAATCGATATCGAACCGGAGCAGTTATGGAACATTTCCGGATATGATAATCTGATTTCTAAAGCCGAAGAAATGATTCAGAATGCCCAATCTGAACTATATATATCGGGTTGGAGAAGTGAGTTTCTGGCACTAAAAAAATTCTTGGAGGCG
>CBDUVK010000186.1:0-6038 GCA_965370645.1 uncultured bacterium | reverse complement strand
ATTCATGATTTTGATAAAATTAAATGAGATACCATTAAGAATAATGAGATATTTTTCCGTTCTGGTCTTCACCATCACCTTTATTATTAGTTCCTGTTCCAAAAGAAGTAATCCGGTTGAATCCGGAAATAATCCACCGCCACCACCTACTTATTTATGGTCGGAGACAGATAAACCGGCGACGGAATCTATTGAATCACTTTTGAATAATCAGGGAGGTCTGATTTTTGCCGGAACCGATGGAAGCGGTATATTGGTATCTTCAGATAATGGTCTCAATTGGGAATTCTTTAATGAAGGTCTGCTCGATAGCGCTGTTTATTGTCTCTGTACAGATTCAGTGGGAAATGTCTATGCCGGAACCGCAGATCGTGGTGTTTTCTTATTACCTGCCAGTGGACAGGTTTGGCAACAGACAAATCTTGCAGATACAACCATCTGGGCTCTGGAAACCAATCCGGCAGGAGATGTGTTTGCCGGTGCCACTGACACTCTCTACCGTTTAGAAAACGGACAAAACAATTGGCAGGGGCTAAACACCAGTCTAATAGATCGTCCGGTCATTTCACTCCTGTTTGATTCCGAACATAGCATCTTTGCGGGAACCTATGCCCGTGGTATTATTCGATCTTTAAACGATGGAAATACCTGGGAACAAAATACGATTTATGGCATTACGATTCTTTCCCTCGGGCAAAGCGAACCCGGTGATATATTGGCAGGAACTCTTTCACAGGGAGGATTTATGTCGAAAGACGGTGGAGAAAACTGGATGAATTTAGAAAATGGTTTTGGCAGCAGCGCCTATCAGTTTGTAAGAAATTCTTACGGTATCCTTTTTTGTGGTGATTATTATGAAGGAGTGCTGATATCCATTGATGACGGAACTTCATGGGAAAAAATTAATGAAAATCTTTCAGATAAAACAGTTATCTCCCTCACTTTCGATCCGGATGAATACCTGATTGCAGGTACAAGGGGTGGAAATATTTTTAGAACAAACTATCCCACCCATCCGGACAATTTTCAGGTATTGCCCTGAAATTCGACTGTAATGAAAAAGAGAAAAATTAGATGAGGCATGACATAAAAAAATCAGTTCGAAAAAAATCGATTATCCTATATTTTATTTTCCCTGTTTATCTTTTTTCATACTGTTCCAATGCTGTCGATCCTGTCATACCTGCACCGCCAGCAGAGATCATTCATTACAGTTATTCCATCATAAACACCTACCCTCATCAACAGGATGCTTTTACCCAGGGATTGTTCTATAGCGATGGTTATTTATTAGAGAGTACCGGACTTTATGGACAATCTTCTTTAAGAAGAGTCGATTTGGAAAGCGGGGCGGTATTACATAGAATAGATTTGGAAAGCTACTACTTCGCTGAAGGGATAACTTTGTGGAATGATCGCATCTATCAGCTTACCTGGAGATCTCGGATAGGATTCATCTATGATTCGATGACATTTACAGTTTTAGACAGTTTTTTCTATTCCACCGAGGGATGGGGATTGACACATGATGATACCCATCTCATTATGAGTGATGGCAGTTCATTCCTAAGTTTTAGGTCTCCGGAAACTTTTGAAGAATTAATGAGAATAGAAATCATTGCAGATGGCGTCCCGGTCAATAGGCTGAACGAACTCGAATTCATTGAAGGTAAAATATATGCAAACATCTGGTTAACCAATACTATCGCTATTATTGATCCCGCAACCGGTTGGGTGACCGGATGGATAGACCTTACTGATCTTTTACCCAACAGCGCCTGCCCGCAAAACACCGATGTATTAAATGGGATCGCTTACGATCATATCGAGGGAAAACTGTTTGTTACCGGTAAGTGGTGGTGCTTTCTCTATGAAATTTCATTAATACCGCAATAACTGCTATTCACTCAGATTATTTCCGGAAATCGAATTATCAGTATCTGAACTGCTTCTAAAAATGAATCCGGAGTGTTCCGGAATATCAATATAGTCCAATTCAACATCCTTCATTCTGGATTCGCTGATCCTGTCAATAATGATGGTGAGATCACCCACCTGATATTGATTATCATCGGGTAAAGGAGCTTTTTGTATCCCAATATAAAAATTTAACGCACAGGTATCCTTCCCCCGGGCACCAACCCGAATATGATGGTCAGGAAGATTTTGCTGCTTCAGCATATATATTAACTGGTTCTGTGCATTCTCTGTAATCTTTATCATGAAATTATTCTTTTTTTAAATTTTAAGAGATGAAAAGGAAGCTTCTTCATTAAGCTTTGACAGCTAAGGAACGAAAAATCAGACCAGAATTTTCTGAAAATTGATTACTCCGGTTGGATGGTATTTTAACATAAATTCTTGTGACTGATTTAAATGCTCTTGTAACCTTTCCCGGGAATAATCAATCGGGGCAAATATGACCATGATAACTCCACTGGTGTCTATCCGGATGGAGGTGCGCAGACTATCGGAGCTTGGGTTTCCAAATGGTCCTCTCTGATCTGCTAAAGTTATTCTTCCGGAGACATTGACCCTTTCTTTTCCGATCCCTTCATATGATTCGCCTTCGCTTCCTCGACGAAAAATGATTGAACCATTTATTTTTTCCCGATCATATAGACCGATAGGAAGCAGGAAGGACAAAGAAGCCAGATTTCCGCTATCAACGATCGAATTAATTTGATATAGTGGTCTCCCTTTGATGATCCGTCTGAATAGTGCTTCGGAAGATGGTCGGATCCGGGTCGGTTCTATGCCCACCGCACGGTATAGATCACGTGCAGGTCTTAATATATTCAGAGCCTCTGATGGACTTTTAAACTGATTTCGGTATTGTTCCTCAACATGCTTTATTTCATCCCACAATGTCGAATTCTTTTTCTGACATTCCAGTTTCTGAAAAAATAATATTCCGACTATGAGCCTGTCGGAAATTCCCGGATCTTTAGATATTTTTAAATCAAATTTCATAAAAGGTATTACAGATAGCTACCGCTGAAATTATCAATTAATCGTTCAACGATAGGAATATCGGCGGGAGAGAGATCGTAGGCACTTAGCTTTTCAATTGGCACCCAGCGTACTTCCTGATGGTCTGATAACCGCACACTACCGGCTAATAACTCCGCAAAATATGCTAACAACAATATGTTTTCATGTGTATATGAATAGTTGACTGCGGAAAACAGCTGCCTGACAGAAATTTTTATTCCCAGCTCCTCCTGAATTTCCCTGGCGAGACAGTATTCCGGCGATTCCTTTGTTTTAAGTTTACCACCGGGTAATTCCCATTTGAGAGGATTGTTCTTGTCGGGACGGCGCCGGGCGAGTAATACACTCCCATCATGATTCATGATTATAGCAGCAAGTACCGGAACAATTTTGTTATTCGTTGGCTGATCTATACTCATTCTTAGGCCACAGAAACCAGTTTATTAAATTAAATATTTAACGATTGATCACACTTATCACTTCATATGAGTCTATTGAAAGATTCATATGAGTATTTCTTTCCTATCGATTATGCTTAACTCTAATAAAATTAGTAAGAAAAAGCGATAAATCAAAGAAAAACTCTTATATTTTAAAAAATTCTATCATTTAGAATGATTTAAGAGCTTGCCAACTTCCCTGATCATCTTATTTTTTAGTTCCTCAAAACTCCCTTTATAACGGGCACCTGCGGCATGATCATGGCCTCCACCACCGAATAATTTTGCAATTGTGTTTACATTCACACGACCTTTGGATCTCAAACTAACTTTGTAAAATTCCGGCTCAATTTCGCGGATAAATAAACCAACTTCAACCCCACGAATCGCTACACTATAATTTGCCAGTTCTTCAACTTCTGCCTGAGTATTACCTTTCATCACTTTATATGGCAAAAATATAATGCTTAAATTTCCACCCAGAAAAACCTGTAAATATTTAAGCGCATATCCCAATATTTTCATCGATTCAAAGGAATTGTTGAAAAAAAGCTGATTGGCAATTAAAGAAGGCTTTACATCATATTCTGAAAGAATCGCCGCAATTTCAAAGTCTCGTTTGCGGGTGTTTGAAAAAGAAAAGCGGCCTGTATCATACATAATTCCGGTAAAAATGATCTGTGCCAAATCTGGTGACAATGGTATGCTCGATTCTTCTATAATATCAAATATGATCTGGCTGGTGGAGCTGGCGGCAGGATCCGCAATTGACAAATCTGCGAACTCCTCCTCTATGGGATGATGGTCAATCTTAATACAATTATTCTTTCCCGGTAACAGGACAGCGGGTTTCCCGATCCTCTCGATATTTGGTACATCAAGGACGATAGCAGTCTCGATCTTCGCCTCGATATCCGGATCATATGATTTAATTTTTTCAATACCCCACAAGAAATGATATTTATGATCGATGCTATCATCGTGAATGATTATTTGATAGGATTTTTCCCAATACTCCAGTAGGTAGGCTGTGGCCAAAACTGAGGCGAGTGCATCGCCATCGGCATTCTGGTGACAGGTAATTAATAAATTGTCTGTATTTTCTATAAAATTGAGGATTTCTCTTATTTTTGCTCGCATGATCGACCTCAGTTTTAACTTACGTTTTAAATATCGACTTGAAAAAAAAATAGTGAAAATAATAATTGATCCCAATGTTGAAATCAAGACAATTTTAAATAGAAACAATTTGTTACCTCCGGCATGATCGTATAATCATGCTAAAAATGCTTTAGCTCAATCCCTCATTATTATGGAAATTAACATGAATCGTTTTGAATGCAGGGACTTAATCAGTAATTAGCACAACGGGTGAAATTATTATAAAAGAAACCCTAAAATTATCTCTGTAATTCAGTTGACTGGAACTGTCCAAAATTTTAAATTGTGAAAACTTTTAGATTGGAGAATATCATGAAAATTAGCTACATCATCCCGTTAGTAAAAAAAATATTTTTTATACTTATTTTTAGTCTGTCCACTCAATGCCTGGCAGGGAATGAGGAAGCCAGGGGAAATAAGACACATATCTCCACATTTTCCATCGTTGCCCGGGACCCGGACAATAGTGAACTGGGGGTAGCAGTTGCTTCCCGGTTTTTTGCGGTGGGAAGTGTTGTCCCCTGGGCGGAAGCAGATATTGGTGCCATTGCTACGCAATCCTTCGCCAATACCTCTTTCGGATGGCGAGGTTTAACACTTATTGATAATGGTTTAACACCTGAGGAGGCATTAGAGGTATTATTGCGCGAGGATGATAATCCTCAAAAAAGACAAATTGGAATCGTAGATCATGAAGGACTCTCTGCTACCTATACCGGAGAGGAGTGTATCGCCTGGGCTGGTGGACGAACTGGTGAGAATTATGCAGTTCAGGGAAATATCTTAACAGGTGAAGATGTTGTTATTGCTATGGAAAAAGCATTTTTAGAAACCAATGGTACCCTGGCAGAGCGTATGTACGCTGCTTTACTGGCTGGTGACGAAAAAGGGGGAGATTCACGGGGAAAACAGTCAGCTGCAATTCTCATCGTCAAAGGAGGGGCTGGATATGGGGGGTTTACAGATCTGGCGATTGATATCCGGGTTGATGATCATGCCGAACCATTTAAGGAATTAGGGCGCCTTCTTAAGATTGCCGAGATGAATTATGCCTGGAATGAAGGGTGGACGCTATTTAATCAGAAAAAGTATCAACAGGCACTTCCACCAATGGAGCGGGCAGTCCAATATGTACCGGATAACCCGGAATTACTTTACGACCTGGCAGTGATTCAGCTGGCAAACAGTGATACAGATAAATCCCTGATCACCTTGGAAAAAGCACTCGGGCTCAATCCCAAACTGAAAACACAAGCTGCTGCAGATCAGGACCTGGAAAAATTGAAGAACAATCCCGACTTTAAAAAACTGATAAAGAAGTAACCTGTTGTGCAGAACTTGGATAACGATTTTTAAATGATAGCCATAAGTATTTATCATCCATATAAAAGATAATTCTGTCGGATCGTCTCAAATTCGCGACACTCTGTAAGCATTTTTTGT
>CBDUVK010000185.1:0-6061 GCA_965370645.1 uncultured bacterium | reverse complement strand
CTGGGTACCGGCACATCGATGGGGATACCAATGATCGGGTGCCGTTGTGCCACCTGTTCCTCATCTGATCCCCGGGATAAAAGGCTTCGGACTTCAGTTTGGATTCAGCACAATGATAAGCATATAATCATTGATAGCGGTATTGATTTCCGGCAACAAGCTCTTGAACACCGTATTCCTTCCATTGATGCAGTCCTTTTTACCCATCATCATGTGGATCATATTTTCGGTTTGGATGAACTGCGTCCCATAAATTTCCTGCAGCAAAAAACGGTCATCGCCTATGGAACAGAGCAGACAAAAGAACACTTGAAACGCGTCTATCCCTATGTATTTGAAGGACATAACTGTCCATCTGACGTTCCTAAAATCGAATATCGAATTTTTGATAATAGACCCTTTCAAATCGATGATCTCGAGATCATTCCTATACCTCTGTTTCATGGTGAACTGCCTGTGATGGGTTTCCGCCTGGCTCGATTTGCCTATTGCACGGATGTGAGTCGAATCCCGAAGGAAAGTTACGATTTGCTTAAAGATCTGGATGTTCTGGTATTGGGTGCTTTAAGAAATAGTCCCCATCCGACTCATTTCACCCTGGCTGAGGCTGTTGAAGAGGCCCGCCGTATAGAGGCAGCTAAAACCTATTTTGTTCATATGAGTCATGAATTACGCCATAAAAGCATGCTGGAGCAGCTTCCCCCGAATATGGAACCGGCCTATGATGGACTAACAATAACTCTTTAAATTCAAATCACTATTCCGCAGTGGTTCATTCAAATTATCCAATACCGGGAAACCTTTGAATCCAATATTTGCAATACTCTCCCCCCGGTGTTAATTTAGGTAAGATATTAGCGTATTTTATGATTGTTGCCTCAGTTCAGAAAAAGTATACAATAATATTTTGTTATAGATGAAATAGTAAGTAAAAGAATATTGAAGATGATTTACTAATATATCTTATCAAGAATCATATTATACAGATTGATTTTGTATTTTGTTGATTGAATTTATGATATACTTTGTACCCTAACCCTAGCCCTTCCCCTGGCGGCAGGGGAAGGGAAAAGGGAAAGGGTATGTGAGTATGTTGTCATTTTATTTTTCATTATTTTCACTAATCAAATCCGGGCAACAGTATTAACTCATTTTTAAATATCTTTGGAGCAAAGGCAATAATCATATAAAAATTTTACCACAAAAATCATGATTCCGGTAACTGACGGATTCAAGGACACTAAGAAGGAAAAACCTGGAAGTTTTTAAATAAAAACTGTAAATATGATTTGTTTAAAATATATAATCCTTTTAAACCACTAATTTTTATAACTTTGTGTCTTAGTGTCCGTCAGTTGCCGGATCCGCTGGCGTGACCTTGGTGGTTCTAAATAATTCAGTTTAACAAATTTTAAGCAATATAAAGTTTCAATCAACCTGTGAGAAGGATGGAAAATCACCCTCATATTGATCCTGTCGATCCTAACTCAACTGGAAAAACGGGTGGCGTAATTCTCAGACTATTCCAGCACTCTGCAATCTATTCGCTGAGTAGTTCGGTGCAAAGGTTGCAGGGCCTGATCATGACGCCTATCTATACCAGTGCCCTCTATTTACCGGAGATGAGTCAATATGGTAATTATGGACTCATTTATACGTTAATCGCATTTATGAACTTTGCATACCTTTTTGGTATGGATTCCGCCTTTTTAAGATACTTTTTTCTAGGTAAAACTGATCGTAAAACTGTTTTCTCAACCACATTTTTTGTTCTATTGTTGGCTGGCATCGTCCTCAGCCTGATTTTGTTTTTCTTCTCCAAAGAGCTTGCCGGCTGGATCCTTTTTTCAGGAGATCTGGCTAATTTAATCAAACTTGCTGGTATTATTCTGCTACTCGATTCACTGGGTAATCTTCCATTCCTGATCCTGAGAGCTGAGGAAAAACCTGTTACCTATACTGTCTTTCGCATGATTCGTTTTGCGTTGGAGCTGTTGTTGAATATTCTGTTTGTTGTCGTTTTAAGAAAAGGTGTTATAGGTATCTTATATGCAAATATCTGTGCTGCCTTTGTTAATTTAATTATGATGCTGCC
Organism: uncultured bacterium; assembly: GCA_965370645.1. GTDB lineage: Bacteria > Calditrichota > Calditrichia > RBG-13-44-9 > RBG-13-44-9 > RQOF01. The sequence continues at coordinate 3,966 of CBDUVK010000185.1, read as the reverse complement.
TTTCACTCTCAAGTATCTGAGAATCACATTTAATAAGTCTTTATTGACAGAGATGTTAAAGTTTGGTTTACCTTTTCTGCCGAATGGAATAGCATTCATGACCATCGAAATGATAGACCGCTTTCTGGTAACGGAATATCTGGGGAAGGATGTTCTGGCTTATTATCATGCCAATTACAAATTCGCTTCCATTCTCCTGCTTTTGATTGTCGGTTTCCGCAATGCCTGGCAACCATTTTTTCTAAAGCACGCAGAACAACCTGATGCACCGGCTCTTTATGTGCGTGTTTTGGATTATTATCTATTTATGGCGAGTATTCTGGTGGTTTCAGCCAGCTTGTTTGTGGAAGATATACTGACCTATAAATTTTTTAATTCATTTTATTTACTAAACAATCCGGATTACTGGGCCGGCATTGATTTTATTCCCTGGATCATTATGGCATATTTTTTCTTTGGTATATATATGATATTTACTCCCGGATTTTATATTCAGAAAAAGAGTCAATATATGATCATATTTACCGGGTCCGGAGCTTTACTCAATATCCTGTGCAATGTATGGATGCTGCCCAGATACGGAATATGGGGAGCTGTTGTAGCAACGGTTCTGGCTTATGCTGCGATGATGTTCTCAATCTATTTTACGGCTCAGAAAATATATCCTATTCCAAGCTCATGGAAAAAAATCCTGGGAGTGATTCTCCTGATTGGTATCCTGAACGGAATTTTTTATATTTTAGAAATGCATCTAATAATCAGGATTATCGTTTTAATTCTATATATTCTAACGGCCTGGCGTTTTATCCTGACTAAACAGACTAGAAATAGCATAAAATCAGTATTTAAATGAGTCCCAAGAAAAAAGAAAAATATGCACTGCCAGTTGTAATTCTATGGCATCATCATCAACCCTACTATAAAAATAGCTCGGGAATATTTCAAATGCCCTGGGTACGATTTCACAGTACCAAGGATTACCTGGATTTACTTTTGGTCCTGAAAGAGTATCCAGAAATAAAGCAGAATTATAATTTAGTTCCTTCTCTTCTTTCCCAAATTCAGAATTATACTAAAGATGGTGTCAAAGATTCGGTCTGGGAATTGTCTGAAAAACCGGCTGATATGTTAGAACCCGAAGATAAGAAAAAGATATTAAATCATTTTTTCCAGATTAATACCACCAATATGATCAAACCCTATCCCGGATATTATGAATTATATCTTAAAGTTAAAGATATTTTAAAAGAGGACTCGATCGATCGTTTTCTAAATTATTTATCAACCGATGAATACCGTGATTTACAGGTTTGGTATAATCTGGCCTGGATCGGTATAGAATCTCGCAAGAAGGCTTCTATAAAAAAGCTATTTCAGAAAGAGAAAAATTTCAGGGAATCGGACAAAAAGATCCTTTTTAAGGAAACTCATCTTATTATGAATCAGCTTGTCGGGATGTTCAAACAACTATGGGAAAAAGATCAGATTGAAATTAGCACTTCTCCCTTTTATCACCCAATCATACCCTTATTGTGCGATAACTATATTGGGCGAGAGTCCTCACAATCCATTCCTTTGCCGCAAAAACAATTTGTTTTTCCTGAAGATGCAGAAAATCAGATTGAGATGGGTTTAGATTATATCGAAAAGTTATTCGGAAAGCGCCCCCGGGGAATGTGGCCTTCAGAGGGGAGTGTGAGTATGGAGTCAATGGAAATAATTGCTCGTCAGGGAGTTCAGTGGGCAGCGACAGACGAAGGCATACTGGCAAATACCCTGAAAGAGAAATTTACCCAGACCCATATTTATCAACCTTATCTGCTAGACACCGGAAAAAACAGTATCAACCTTTTTTTCAGGGATCACTATTTATCTGATGCAATCGGTTTCGTTTACAGCAACTGGCCTCGTGAGCAGGCAGTCTCTGACTTTATAGGGCGCCTCCACGCCATTAGAAATCTTGTCATTGAAAAAAAGGGCGTGGACGCACTCGCTCAGGCGGTAGTCCCGATAATCCTGGATGGGGAAAACTGCTGGGAATATTATGAAGCGGATGGAAAGCCATTTCTGCATACATTGTATCAAACCCTCCAGGAAGATGAACTACTTGAGACAGTTACCTTTAGTGAGATCGTCAATCGCAATAAAAATCCGGAAAGAATTAATAGTATTTTCCCCGGTTCATGGATCAACAGTAATTTTAATATCTGGATCGGCTCGGAAGAAGATAATAAATCCTGGGATATTCTGGCAGCGACCCGGCAGTTTTTGGTCCGGCAGCAAGGAGAGGGCATTCATTCTGAGGAAAAAATTAAACAGGCATGGGAGAAGATTTACATCGCTGAAGGTTCAGACTGGAACTGGTGGTATGGGGAAGAACATTCTTCGGCAAACGATATGGAGTTTGATCAGCTGTATCGTGAACACTTAATGGAAGTCTATTATTTGTTGGACTCCGAAATTCCTGCGGTTCTGTATCAGACGATTAAAAGAATTCATTTTGATCGTTTTAAAAGCAGCATGCCCAAAAATTTCATTAATCCGGTATTGGATGGTTGGTCAACTCATTTTTACGAATGGGTTGGTGCGGCCTACTATGAGATCGGGAACACATATCAGTCTTCCATGCATCAGGTGGCGCGCATCCTGAATGCTCTATATGTTGGATTCAATGAGCAGAACCTTTTCATTCGCCTGGATTTTACATCTAAGCCTGATCCCCTATCAGAATTTGTGATTGCAATTAAACGACCTAAAAATATTACTATTGTTCTATCACCTCTGCGAGGAATTCTTGAAAAATTTGAAATGGAAGATGAAGTTCAGGCTAAAACCAATCTTAAGCCCACCTTTAAAATGAATAAGATTTTAGAGGTAGCTATCCCATTTCAGGATCTGAATATTCAGGCGGGTGAGATGATTGGCTTTCAAATTTTGGCCAAACTGAATGGTAAACTGTTAGAGGAATATCCCAGAATGAATCTCATAGAACTTACGATTCCGGACGAAAACTATGATCTCACTGAATGGTCAGTTTAAGGTACTGTTGAGTAATACCTTCTCCGGTACTATGAGAAACAAAAACAATGAGATAATCAGTAATGGTATCATATGATACTGGTGAAAGATTTGATGCGATTTATCAACTCTTTTCGCGCAGATATCCTTTAAAACAAAACAAATTAATGTTAGGTAAGCGGGAGTTAACGCTATATTCCATCGATGATATGGACCAATTACTCGATGAATTAATTGCCTTAGGTCCTGAAGACGAGGCAGTCATCGATGAAAGGCTACCATATTGGGCGGAACTCTGGCCTGCTTCTATTGCACTTTCTCAATTTATTTACCGGAATTCCGAATTAATATCTGGTAAAAGTGTTATTGAGCTGGGATGCGGAATCGGTTTGTCGGGAATCACAGCAGCATTACAGGGTGCGGTGGTGACCATTACGGATTACCAGCCCGATGCATTGAAGCTGGCCGAATTGAATTGGTTAATGAATATCGAACAGTCACCGGTTTCAATTCTCATGGATTGGCGCAGTCCCAATATCGATCAGAAATTTGATATAATTATCGCCTCTGATGTTGTATACGAGAAAAGGTTCTTCAGCTCTTTAATAAAAGTCTTTAAGCAAAATCTTGCTCCGCAAGGACAGGTGATTCTCAGTGAGCCCAATCGCAAAATCGCCGAGAGTTTCTTTGAGATTCTGGGTGGAGAGGGATACCGCTATCAAAATTTTCCCATGGATGTTACTGTTGAGGATAAAGTTCAGCGAAGCACTGTGTATTTAATTGAAAGAATATTTTGAATTATACGAGTATTGCTTTTAGTCAAAAAAAATGCGTGTTAGCTCATTGATTCCTAATAAATATTGCATAATAAAAAAATGAGTGTCATTGCGAGGATCCCGCACTTAATTATTTAAGTGCGGGAGATGAAGCAATCTTCTTAAGATTTTT
>CBDUVK010000184.1:0-6072 GCA_965370645.1 uncultured bacterium | reverse complement strand
CCCATATCCGGCGTCAAATATTGATGTTCTCTAAGCAAAACAATAATCGCATGCTTTAGATGATTTGCAACATGGTCTTCACCCAGATAACGCATCATCTGTTCTGCAGAGAGCATCACCGCCAGGGGATTGGCGATGTTTTTACCGGCAATGTCAGGTGCACTGCCATGCACGGCCTCAAATACTGCCAGGTCTTCCCCATAATTAGCACCGGGAACCAACCCCAGTCCACCAACCAAACCTGCTCCAAGATCGCTGATGATATCCCCATACAGGTTCGTGAGCACCAGCACATCGAATTGTTCGGGACGCATCACTATTTGCATGGCACAGTTATCAACAATTATCTCTTTATATTCTATGTCTGGATACTCTTTAGCGATCGCCCGGCAACTCTTCAGAAAAAGCCCGTCACTTTTTTTCATAATATTGGCTTTATGCACCGCATGAACGGTATTTCTTTCTTCCTTTCGCGCATATTCAAAAGCAAACTTAGCAATACGATCTGAAGCTACTTTGGTAATGATTTTCAGGGTTTGTGCAACGCCGGGTGCAATATCCTGTTCCAGTCCGGCATATACATCTTCGGTGTTTTCCCGCACAATCACCATATCCACATCAAGAAATTTTGAACTGATACCATATTTTGAACTGATTGGCCTAACATTAGAATAAAGGTTAAGTTGTTTCCGTAAAGTCACATTCACACTGGTAAATCCCTCGCCCACCGGGGTAGTGATTGGTCCTTTCAAGGCCACTTTATTTCGGCGAATCGATTCCAGAACGTCATCCGGCAGCGGCGTACCATACTTCTCAACCGCAGTTGCACCTGCAACTACCTCTTCCCATTCAATTTCTGCCCCTGCCGCCTCCAGCAATCGCCGGGCGGCTGAGGTTACCTCCGGTCCGATCCCATCACCCGGTATTAAAGTAACTTTATATTTCATTTATTGAACCCCTCAGAAATAATTGCACTGGATAGTCAATTTTAAGGATTCAATTTAACAGGGGAAGTACCATTTCTAAAATAGAAAATCAGAATTGGATAAAGTGAAGAGTATCTATTCACCACGAAACTCTTGCTTCCGGGAAATATCTTAATTATAATCTAATAGTCTTGTAAATATATTCTCATTAAAGACAGATATTGAAGATTACAGACTGATTCTCATCTGTTAAAAGCGCTTCCTGTTCCCATGATGACTGATTAATCCCGTCGGTTTTAGAAAATTATTTATCTTTACATAAATAATTTTTAAAATTTTGGAGATTTAATCATGAAATTGGGATCTTTCCTTCTTTCGATTATCCTAATAATATCTACAGTTATATTATCCTCCCAAGCTAAAGTCTGGCAAAGAGAAGCCCCGGACAGTACCGGCAGTGATAAAGGTGAATACTGCTCATTAGCTATTGACCATAATGACAATCCGCATATTGCTTATTACGATTACGATTTTAAGGACTTAAGATATGCCTATTATGAAAATGGTATTTGGACCATCGATATAGTTGACAGTATTGGTGATGCGGGGAGCGATTGCAGTATTGCTGTTGATTCACAAGGTCGTCCCCATATCAGCTACCAGCAGCGATACCTGGGCTATCACTGGAGTCTGAAGTATGCGACCCTGAGCGATACTGGCTGGTCAAGGTCTATGGTTGCAACATCATATGATACCAGTATAGCTGAAATCGGAGAGTATTGTAGTATCACCATTAATAATAGCGATTATCCATGCATCTCTTACACCCAAAAATATCCCCATAAAATCGTATTGGCCTTTAAAGATGTCAATGGCTGGCATTTCAGTGATGTGAATGAAGTTTATCAACCATACTATACCAAAATAAGGTTAGAAAATGGTGAGATTCCTATAATCGGTTACCATCGGTTAGGCACCCAGAATGAAAACATATTAGAGGTAGCATTTCTTAATCCTGCAGATTCCAGTTGGAATATTATTACTTTACCCGATACGGTAGAACGTATTAGCTACGGGCATTTGGTTGGTTTTGATACCGACAATCTGGGTAACGTTTATTATGTCTATTTCAATGCGGATAGCGATTTACAACTTGCAGTTTATGATGGTCAAAACTGGAACATTGAAACAATATTGGATTATCCGCATTTCGCTGGAAGGCCTTCATTTTCATTAAAAATTAACGATGCGGATCAGCCCTGTCTGGCCACTTTTCAGGATGAAATCTATTTTTATAGAAAAATTAATGGACAGTGGGAATCTACTATGGTTGATGACGGGGTTTCACCCGGCTGGTATTGTTCCCTGGCATTTGACAGTGACGACTATCCCCGAATAGCTGCATACGCTCGGACGCTTAATTATACCCGGGATGCTTTATTTTACTACCGCTACTGGCCGGGAAATCCACAAATCGTCCTGATAGAACCTTCTCACAATTTCGGAACGGTCTGGACCCAGAGTTATTCAGATTGGGAATGTCCGGTTGAAAATCAGGGTGATGCTCCCCTGTATATCAACGATCTGGAATTAACATCAAACTGGTGGGACACTGCCTATCATGTTATTAACACTCCGCTTCCCAGAATTATTCTACCCCAGGCGTCGGACGTTATTACTATCCGGTTTAAACCGTATGGAGATACAACATACTTCGATACCCTGAAGATTTTTTCAAATGACTCTTTGAATCTTGAAAGCGAAGTTGCCATTCAGGGTATCGGCACGTCCAGTGGCGGGAATGGAAGTTTCCTTCTATCCCTGAAAAACGTTTATATCGATCATCCATATCAATTATTAAGAGAAAATTTACCCCTGGGCGGGGCAACAACATCTCTGTACCAAAACAACCAGGTTATTTATGGGCCATTTCAAACAGATCCCAACGGAGAAATCCTCTATGATAATATTATACCCGGCAATTATGAATTAAGGATCGACAAACCCATCACAATTGCCGGTACCGAACCGGGATCTACTATTCTGGAGAATTTTGGATTCACAACCCAGATAGAGATTGGTCCGGGAACAAATACCAGAACAATTCTGCTTCCCGAATCACTCATTGTAGAAAAATATCAGCACATATATAATTTAACCCACATTGAGAAGGTCAGCTGGAATGATTCCTATACATTCAGCTATCCCAGCGAGTATGATATCAGAACACAATTAGACATGTGGAGAATCGATCTGCCACCTGAGTTACATTACAACCTCGGCCGCCTGATTCTCGCTGAAGATATGACCTACCAGATGTTTGATCCGGGATATTCAATAGGCAAGGAGTTCATGCGCGATTGCGGAGAATTGCTGAGTATGGTTTTGTATTCTGAAAATTGGGGAACCAGCATATTTGAAATTTTGATCGCTCTGGCCCGGGCTATTTTTCTGGGTGACCCTTCTGCACTTTTGATGCAACTGTTGACCGAAGTTATACAGGAATTTTTGCAGGATATGCTGCTTAATCTGATTACCGAAGGTATACAGCATATTGCTTCAGAAATCACTTCACCGGGGGATATTATTATCATGAATGCCTGGGATGTTGCTAAAGCAGGATATTCAGGTTGGTCATTAAGTTTTTTTAACTCGGTCAATTGGCAAAATATGGCGATGGAGGTATATGGAAAATTAAAAATTCCCTTTTTCCAGAATGTTTATGTTGAAATACTCACCGATGATGCTTTAGAGAGTGCGAAGAATTATTCACAACAGTTTCAATATAACGGGGATTTTAAAGATGCATACGACCGCAGTTTATACTTTATTGCCCATGAACGTAACGACGTAGAAGTCGCCGAGGATATATGTGTAGCATTGAGAGTCTCGGCAGACCTGTTTGGGACATGTGCTACGGTCATCGATGTGCTAAACAACTATTTTTCACTTCCCTACACAGAATTACTTAATACGATTTCAATTGCGATGAAAATAGCAGCATACGTAGAGGTCACAACGGCCATGGGGATTTCAGGTTATACACTGTTTTCCCTCCCGGACAATATTGACAGGACCGTAGATAATATTTACTTTCCGGAAGGTAAACCATCGAACGAAACCAGAAAAACACCTTCATTATTAGCCGGGGCCAGGATTAAACCTGAAGCTCTTGCCATGCTGAAAAACAATTTATTACAGAGCACCTCGGAATATGATTCTGTTCTGATAGAAATTAAAAACAATATCAATTCAGGAAATCGTGAAGAGGCGATTCTTAAACTTGAAGATCTCATGATTGCCGAAAATGATCTCAGAAACAACATGAGAGCAACCTCGGCACCCATCTATTCCGTGGCAAATTATGCCAAAGACAGTCTGGATAATTTTCAAAGCATGTATGATACATTGAAATATCGCTTTGCAGATGCCGGTGAAACACGCTATCAGAATTATATTTTTGTTTTGTTTTCCGCGACGGACACCAGTAACGAGATGAGAAACTTAATTTCCTCCAAAGTCGATGAAACATCTGCTCAAAATCATCTGCTTGCCAATCATGTTATTTCGACTTTAGATACAATTTCAGGACTCCCAATACCAGCCATTCTGGTGGCCAGCATAAGTGAGCAAAGCTCATACGGGCTGGAAGAGGACAAACCTGAAACTATCAATATTCGATTACAGAATATAGGCACTCTGCCAGCTGAAAATGTAAGTCTGGCCATCAGAATTAATGATGCCCTGAGTCTCGAGGAAGAAGATAGTGTCTATATTGGTGTACTTGCACCCGGAGAATTTTCCGACACCTATTCCTGGACCGTCAATCAGTTCAGTACAGACTATACACGCGGCATCTGGACAGCCGAGATTCAATCATCTAATGCCAAGACCTATTCCACCAGCGGATCATTTGCTATCAAACAGGATCAGACACCCGGCACCGGGGGTAAACTAACCAACCAGAACATTTACAATTATCCCAATCCTTTTAATCCGGATAATGAAATCACCACCTTACGTTACAGTCTGGAAAAAACCGCAAAAGTGACCCTCAAAATTTTCGATGCGGGTGGAAATTTGGTTAAAACGGTTTTGGATAATGTCGAACAAACTGCTGCTGTGGAACAGGCTATTATCTGGGATGGCAAAAATGGAGAGGGAATGATTGTGGCCAATGGCGTCTACTTTTTCACCATCGAGACTTCCCAGGATGAGAGAGCAGTCGGTAAAATTGCGGTATTACGATAAAGGAGAGAACAACCATGAAGACAATTACATTTTTCATATCATTATTAGTCTTGTCGTTCTTTATCACCACCGCTTCTGCCGGGGATCAGGCGGGTGGATTTGCCGGGAGCTTTCTGGAATGGGGTGCCGGAGCCAGAGCTATTGCACTGGGGAAAACATTCACCGGTATAGCCAACGACGGTACCGCTCTGTACTGGAATCCTGCCGGACTGTCCCAAATCTCTAGCCGGGAACTCGCCGCTATGCATGGTCTTATATTCGAAGACCGAACTCAGAATTTTTTAGCTTTCACCTATCCGGTAGCAAAATTTGCAATAAGTGCCGGCTGGATGCGCTTTGGGGTGAGCGATATTCAGGAACGAAGCGCACTGGGAGAACTCACCGGCACATTCGAAGATTCCGAAAATGTATTTATGCTTGGATCGGGATATAATGTCGTTTCTCTTCCCACCATTACGCTAAATGTGGGGCTTACCGCTAAATATTTTTATCACTCCCTGCACAACTATCGGGGGAGCGGATTTGGAATCGACCTGGGAGCTCTCAGTTATTTTCATCTGAGCGGATTTGTGGAAAAGATTGGGGTGGGTCTGACTGTTCAAAATCTGGGAGCAAAGCTGAAGTGGAATACCGAAAGCAATCATCAGGATGATTTCCCCATCGCCTTTCGCTTGGGATCGGCGGTGAACATTAAACCGATACCATTTAAATTAGCCCTGGATCTGGAAAAGACGGAAAACCGGGATCTGCGAATTCACACCGGTGCGGAATATTGGATAAGTATGCTGGCTCTGCGGGCCGGATTAAATCACGATAAGTTGACCGCCGGAGCAGGTTTGGTTTTAAAACTGGCTAAGTATGGCTTTGTGGTGGACTATGCTTTCACAACTGATGA
>CBDUVK010000183.1:0-6098 GCA_965370645.1 uncultured bacterium | reverse complement strand
TTGTATTTTCCTGATGTGCAATTGATGAAACGTCACCGCCTTGATTTCGGTTTCGATATTATGCCTGTCCTTTTTAAACGATTCTCCCTCAAAAACTGCCAGCAAACTAAATGAGGAATTTTCGGTCGTGATTTGCAGCTGGTTGTAGTTGCCAAACAACCACTGCTTGACCATGAACAGATAATTCAGTTCACTGAGACATTCCACCAGTAATTCCTCAAGCGACTCAGCTCTTAATTTGATCTCCCTCTCATCTTCCGGAATCACGTTCGAATTTCCCACCACCAGGCAACGCCACCCATCCGAAGCTGTTCTGAACAGATCTTCCAGATCTGTTCCGGTCACCCGCAGCGCAATATCCGCAGTATGATCTATTTGTTGATAATTCCCCATAAGTTCCGTTTTCAATGTTCAGCAATAAATTACAGAATTAAAAAAGGTTGTACAATGAATTTATCGTCAGGGTTGCCTTCGGATTTCGTACACAGCTATTTTGGTTTTTATCGATAATTGAATGTTCTTAAACGATGAATTGAAGAGCTTCACAATTATTATTCTATTTGGTTTTACTTCATCAAAACTTTAAATTTATTGTCTGTTTAAAATGAAATATTAGTATAGGAGAATTTGGCTCTATGATGACGAAATTGCGTGAAATGACGTTTATTTTTGTCTGGATTCTGGTGATCGCATTTGTTGGATTGATGGTATTTGAGTGGGGAATGGATTTTACAGGTTTACGAAGTCAATCCAATATTGTTGGTACTATTAACGGCAATAAGATGACGATACAGGATTTCCAGCAAGCCGTACAAAATTTTTACCTACAGGAAAGAGAGAATACCGGAACCGATCCGGATGAGGAAAGGTTAGCTCAAATCCGGGATCAGGTCTGGGAGCAATATATCCAGAGAGTCTTGTTTAGTGAAGAGATTCAAAAGCGAAATATTCAGGTTTCAGATCGGGAAATTTTCATGCAGATAAGTCAGAATCCCCAAAGCCTTCCCCCTGCCATCAGTCAAAATCCCAATTTTATGACCGATGGCCAATTTGATATGTCAAAATTCCAGCAGGCTCTGAATAATCCGCAAGTTGATTGGACACCGATTGAAGGATACATGCGGGAAATTCTACCCTTTCAGAAATTGCAGAACCTCATAACTGCTTCGGTTATGGTTACCGAAGAAGAAATCAAAGACGATTTTCTGGGTCAAAACCAGAAGGCAAAAATTCAATATCTTCATGTACCGGTTGCAACCTTCTTCAGAGATTCTGTTTCGGTAAGTGAGAAGGAGATAAAAGATTACTATAAAAAGAATAAAAATGAATTTGAACTGAAGGAAAGACGCCGTATTAATTACGTCCTATTCCCCAGTGATCCCTCTCCCGCTGATTCACAGAAAATATTCAAGCTGGCACAGGAAATAAAGGAAGAGGCCAGTGCGGGTGGAGATTTTGCACAGTTAGCAGATGAATTTTCTGAAGATCCTTCGGCACGCAATAACCATGGTGATCTGGGATATTTTGAGCGTGGCAGCATGGTAAAAGAGTTCTCAGATGCTGCCTTTGCAGCCAAAGAAGGAGAAATCGTCGGGCCGGTTCAAACCAACTTTGGCCTTCACATTATATATATTCATGATAAGAAAATTGAAGATGGAGAGGAAAAAATTCATGCCTCTCATATCCTGTTTAAATTTTCACCCAGTGCGCTGACCATCGAAACGGCTCAGAACCTCTCCAGTAATTTTGCGGAAGAGGCACCGGAAGAAGGTTTTCGCATAACTGCGGATAAATTAAAATACGAAATCAAACAGACTCCGGAATTTACCGAGACCAACTATATTCCAGGATTTGGGCAGATGACCGCTGCTGTCGATTGGCTATTTAGGGCGGATTTGAATGATGTTTCCCGTGTCTACCGCACCAGTCAGGGATATACAGTTTTTGAGTTATCCGAGATACTTCCCTCAGGTTTTAAACCATTGGAAGAAGTGCGTGAGCTTTGCAGAAACCGGTTAGAACAACAAAAAAGAAAAGTCATGGCTAAAGAGTACGCAGAAAAAATCAAAGCACAGCTGGATGATAATAAGACTTTCGCCGAGATCGCTTCCGCGGACACCTCCAGAAAAGTAATGATGGACTCCACCACCCAGTTCAGCCGGACTCAACCCGTCCCGAAGATCGGACGGGCGGCGGAAATTACAGCTGCTGCGTTTATCCTGGAGGAAGGCATTATATCTCCGATGCTGGAATCAAACCGCGGTTACTATTTTGTGGTTGTAACGGAAAGAACATCATTTAATGAAGAAGCTTTTCTGGCACAAAGGGAAAACATTCGTACCCGTTTATTAAACCAGAAATCTCAAAAGTTTTTTACTGAGTGGTATGAGCAATTGAAGGAAGAAGCAGATATCGAAGATAATCGCTCTCTATTCTTTGCTTCTTAGTGAAAAACTAATTTTTCATCTGATTATTAAATTAATTTTACCACAAAGGCTCGAAGACACTAAGAATTAAAAAACCTGGGAGCTTTGAATTCAAGGATAGAATTTTAATTTATCCCACAAGATTTACTCTTTTAAACCATTAATTTTTTAACTTTGTGGTTTGGTGTCTTAGTGGTGTTCTTAGTTTAAATAAATTGATACTCTAATTGGCCCACTGTTTCATTCTCTCTTTTCGTCTGACTTCCCGGCGAATTCGATCAAATTTAGATTTCCAGCGATTATGTTCGGCGGCGGTTCGCGAAAAATGATGTCCACCATCTCCACTGGCTACAAAATACATATAGCGGGTATCAGCAGGAAATATAGCTGCTAAGACCGAGAGTTTACCCGGATTATTAATGGGTCCGGGTGGTAATCCCCGGTACTTATAGGTGTTGTAAGGAGAGTCGATTTCCAGATCTGCATTGAGCAGACGCCGCGGCGGGCCGGGAATAATATACTGAATGGTTGGATCAGCTCCTAAATGCCATCTGCGCCTTAAACGATTATGATAAACCGAACTGACAAACACCCTTTCCGAATCCACAACCACCTCACCTTCAATAATAGAGGCTAAGGTAATTATCTGATGGCGATTCATCCCCAGACGTTTCATCTGTAGCATCACACTGTCATGTTCAAAAATAGTAAACATGCCGGCCAGCAATGTGAGAATTATATCTCCTTCATCCATTTCATAGGTAAAAAAATAGGTTTCCGGAAGGAGATACCCCTCCAGTGAATTTTCTTCGATACCAACGCGCTCACATAAATCGGCATCGTTAACAAAGCTCATAAAATAACTGGAATCAATGTTCAACTTCTGGCGGAGAATTTGGGCCATTTCACTGGCCTGTATCCCTTCATGCAGAGTGACCTTTATATTTGCTAAGGTCGGTTGAGTTAGATAAACCAGTAAATGCCAGGGATGCATATATTCAGGGATGGAAAAAAGACCTGCCTGCAACTTGTTTTGATATCCCGATATTTTCCCGGCAAAGATGAACCAGTTCACAGAATTCAAAAGATGCTCTGTTTCCAGGATCTGGGCAATTTGACGCAGTGATGATCCCTTGGGAATAAGAACCTTTTGCCGGATACTATCCTTATAAATATTTTTATGGTAGCTCGGAAATATCAGAAATTTACCAGAAATCAGAATCAGGATCAGGAGTCCCCCCATGGCAAGATACCAAAATTTCTTCAGATAGAATGTCACCGTCTTCAGGAAAAGATATCCGGCAAAAGCCAGCCGGGCAAACCATAGTTGAATATTCGCCATAAGTACAATATTTATTGTCTGCCTGTGATAAAATAAATTGTTATGATAGAACCTTAAGTCCTTTATTTTCGACAGAAGTTTCCATCGACTTTATGAATTTCATCAGTTCCGGATTTTCTGTCCGGACCGAGTTGATAGCAGTTAGTCCAATTTGGAACTGATACTTATCATCTGGTTAAGCTTGTTAAGTGCAGCACCGCTGTCAATAGAGAGGATCGCTTTTTTTATACCTACTTCCAGATTTTTAACAATCCCGCTCACCTTCAAGGCGGCAGCAGCATTAAGAATGGTCACATCTCTGGGACCTCCCTTTTCACCCTCTAATATTTTCAGGGTTATTTTTTTATTTACCGCAGCACTTCCCCCCTTCAGAGTATCAATGGGCCAACGTTTTAAACCCACCTCTTCCGGGGTAATTTCATACTCCTCTGTTGAGGTGCTGGTGATCTCTAAGATATAGGTCTTCCCGCAAATGTTCATTTCATCCAGACCATTTTCACCGCTCACTACCATGGCACTGAATATCCCGATTTCCTGCATCACCTGGGCAATCAAAGTGGAGAGTTTCTGATCATATACCCCGATTAAATGTCGCTTTGTCAATGCCGGTTTGGTTAAGGGATCTAAAATATTAATAATTGTTCTGGCCCCCAGACTCTGACGAATTCCGGCAAAATTCCGGGGAGAGGGTTTATAGCGTGGCGCAAAGATGAACGCCAGCCCAACTTTCTGAAAAATATGGTAAAATTGATCGGGGAACAGTTCGGTTTTGATACGCAGAGCCTTGAGCACATCGGCGCTGCCGCACTGGCTGGATACCGAATGATATCCATGCTTCACCACCCGTGCACCGGCTCCGGCTGCAACTATCGCCGCCACTGTGGATATATTGAAGGTTCCCAGATTATCCCCACCAGTACCGCTGGTATCGATAGCATTCTCATCACCAATGGAAAGTGGTGTAATTCGATCACGGTAAGCCTGCACTGAACCGGCCAATTCATCAAATGTACTCCCTTTCAATTGTAAGGCAATCAAGAAAGCCGAAATTTGTGCCTCACTGGCTTTGTCGGATAGAATTTCATCCATTACTTTGTAAGATTCCTCCCTGGTAAGACTTTTTCCCTCCATGAATTTGGCGATCGCTTCTTTAATCATATTAATTTTCCCTAATTAAATCAAAGAATTGTAATTTATATGTTCGTCATCTATTTATCCCAGCAGAAGGTAAATCATTTTTTTACCTTTAATTTATTATGATATTGCTGCAGTTTTTCTAAAAACAGTGGTGTCGGGTTCAGTGACTCACCTATCGGCAGAAAGGTATGATCAAAAACAAATCTTTCACCCTCCCGAGAAAGCTTAAGGAATCCGAGGTATTCTCCATCATAGCCGGGTTGGACAATAATCTGTCCAGGACGTCTTTTTACCGCCTGTTCCTGACTATGCCCTGCAATAATCACTTTAATGTGAGGAAATTTTTGAGCAATATTCAAGGCCTCCAGATATCCGGAGTGGTATATTAAAATAATTATATCACACTGGGGAATCAAATCATCCAAAATCTTTGAAAGAGTTTCCTCGACCGGTAAAATCTGAATGTTTGGTTGAGCAATAAATTCAAATGCCGCCGGTGGTAATACACTTGTAATACCGACCTTATAATTTGCTTTTGTTACCACAAAATATCTCTTGAACAATAAAGCTGTGGGTTGCATTATTTTAATATTGGCATTTAGAAGCGTTATAGGAAAGTGATGCCACATATTATCCAGAAATGATATCCCCTCGACAAACTCCTGGTCACCTACACCAACCGCATCATAATTGAGAATACTTATTAGTTCACCCGCCATAAAGTTTGCAATCGGTTTGGGATACGTTTTATAAAAATCGCCATTATCGAGTAAGAGTAGTTCGGGATAATCGGTTTTCAATGAGTCAATCATTCCTGACAACTGAGCAATACTTCCCATCTCATCTGGCTTACAACGACATAGTTCAATATTTCCATTCAGGTTGGCAGTATAAGCAATGTATAACGGCTCCCCTGCAAAAAGTACCAAAATATAAAGCAACACCAGGAAAATATATCTACAAAAATTCTGTAGTTTAAAAGTGGTGGAAAAAATGTAGTAGAGTTTATTCATATCATTTAAATGGATGAACCCGCTTAATTTGTTTCAAGTATCAATAAAAAGAGAAAGTAACAGGAAAAAAAAGATAAAGCAAATCTTATCAGAATGTTAACGGGTCGTATACACACAGGACTTCACTATTGAATTTTAGAATCCGTTTAAAAGGTGATTTCCCGAAACCGGTAGACCATC
>CBDUVK010000182.1:0-6141 GCA_965370645.1 uncultured bacterium | reverse complement strand
AAACTTAATATTTAAAGCCCACCTAAGCAACTTTTTTTGAGAACATCCCGGGCAGCTGTTAGAGTCGGGTGTAGGTACAAATATAAAGCAAATGCTAGTAATGAGTTACCGCTAATTTGCCCAACAGTTACAAAAATCTATTCAGTAGGTAAAGTAAATGGCCACCCGGCTTTTGGAAATTGACTCTTCACTTTTCCGTTATCTGTTAAACCGTAACCTATTGGCATGTCCCGATAGACTAAGATGGTCTGCAATCTACCCGGAGAGTAAACATCCATGGCATCCCGATTGACAAAAGATTCGAGTTGTCCCAGATCATCCAGGGTTAAGATATTATCACTGAAATAGCTTCCAAAAAAATGGACTCCTTCCGTGGTCAACTTCGCTATATGGGTCATAGGACGGGCAATAGTCAGGCCCGTCTTAAATGGTTTGCTGTAAAAGGTGAAATTCGCTAATTGGGGAGTAACTGCAGTAATATCATTTTTAATAAAATAATAGAATTTTGAGAACAGGGGGCGGGGAATTTTGAAATGCTCAGAAAAATAGTCAAGATACTTCTTCACGGGTGAAGTTTTATCCGATATGAAATTTAGTGAAAGAGGTTTCCTAACTCGCCGGATTTTATTATCCACTGCTGAGATTTTTCTCAATTTCGCCAGGAAAAATCCTTCGGTCTGGTTTTCGAAAGGATATAATCGCAGACAATTTACCAGGCTATCATCATACTTTTTTGAGTTAAATTCAGTAAGACCCGGCCGGGTAGTAAGCTCAGGTAAAACGATTTTGATAACCTCAACCGGCATCTTTTGAAGTGCGTGATGAATTACCTCTTCATTTTCTTCCGGACTCAGGGTACAGGTGGAATAAACCAGAGTACCTCCCGGCTTCAAGGCTTTAATTGCGCTGATAAGTAAACTCTTCTGGCTGGAGGCCATCCGGGCGCAATGTTTGGGCGTCCACCAACTCAAGATCTCCGGAGATTTATGCAGTGTGCCTAATCCCGAACAGGCGGGATCCACTAATATTTTGTCGAAGGTTTCGAAATACTGATTTCCTAAACTTTCACCATAACTCCTGATAACAGCAGTGTTCACTACACCTAACCTTTGCAGACTATTGATTAGTACTCTGAGCCTTTTAGGAACAATGTCATTTGCTAAAATCAATCCCTGGTTTTGCATCATCACCGCCATCTGAGTCGTTTTTGATCCGGGAGCTGCGGACACATCAAGCACCAGATCTCCCGGTTCCGGAGCGAGCACCCGGGGAGGAAGCATGGAGGCAATATCCTGAACATAGATGTGCCCCAAAAAGTGAGAGAGACTTTTACCAATTGGAAAAGGCTGGGAAGGAAGCCGGAAAACATCATCAAAACCAGGAAAATTTTGTATTGTAAATCCCTGTTCTTCCAGAAAGGATTTCAGCAAGTCTGTTGAACCCTTCAGTGAATTAAAGCGAATGGTGTGGGGAAGCGGATTTGCAATACTCTGGAAAAATTTATCTTTCTCTTCACCCAGGAGCTGATCTATCAGGGATACTAAATCGGATGATGGTTTATAGGACATGAACAACCCGGCGTTTTTTATCTATAGTTTTCCATAAACTTTGATGGTTGAGTGAGAAATTGCCTGTGATTCAGGCTTGCTAAGTTGCACCAATAACCGGGCGATTGCTTTGGGGGTAACCCATTCACCAAAATCCGCATCAGGCATTCCCTTACGGTTGGCCTCTGTATCAATAATACTGGGTAATATTGAATTGGCCTGAATATTATACTGTTTACCTTCATTGGCCAGCATTCGCGTCAAAGCAAGGACACCTGACTTACTGATCACGTAAGCACCCATTTGGGGTGGAAATTCTTCCACGCTTTTTGCTGAAATTGTAAATATTTTTCCACTGCATTGGGCCTTCATTATTTTAAATGCTTCCTTGCTACACAGAAAAGTGCTATTAAGGTTCAGATCGATCATAAATTTCCACTTTTCAAGACTGGTTTCGGCAAGTTCAGCCCCCATCCAAAAGCCACCCATGATGTGCAGGAAAATATCCAAACGCTGGAAGTTCTTTTTATATTCCTTAAAGAATGATTTGACATCTGCTTCCTCTGTGAGATCCGCCTTAAATCCAACTAACTTGTCTCCTGAATTCAGCGCATTTTTTAACTCGCTAAATTTGGTCTGATTCCGAAAATTGGTAAATACTGACGCACCATCCTTTATAAACTCTTGAATCACAATTTGTCCCAATTCCCCGGTGCCTCCGGTAATAATTATATTAAAACTTTTTAGCTCTTGAGCCATTTATTTTTCCTCCGTCTAAAAATATATATTAACTATTCATCACGCAAAGACGCCTGTCTGGTAAGACGGACAACCTTATAGGTAATTAAAAAGTTCGTACTCGTTTCTCGTCTCTCGTTTCTCGTCTCTCGCTTCTCGTCTCTCGTTCCACCTTAAATCATCGTTTATAAAGTAAGTAACAATTATCCAGTAACCAAAAACGAGTGGCGAGTACCGAGCGACGAATATCAATTTTTTTTAATATTAGCTAAATTTTTTGCGTCCTTTGTGCCCGTCAAATGCCGGATTATGATCTTTGAGTAAGATTTTATTAATTATTAATTCTCAATCATTTATGAGGGCGTTTGAAGTATAATCCGGTCAGCTATTCCTCGGATGCTCTTAAATTAGGAGTTATGGTAGCCTCATCGTCCGTAGTTACATCTGATTTTTTGCCACGGGTACTGAGTTTTTGGTAAATTGGTACTGAAATCAGGGAGACAAAGAAAAATAATATGACCCAATTAGGAATATTCAACAGGTCGCCAAACAGTGCTAAAATGAAATAACGGGGAATTCTACCAAGCAATACCGAACTGGTATATTTCCAGAGGGGATAGGCGCTGGAAACCGATAAAACCCGAACCGGATAAAAAGGTACCGGTGAAATCGCAGCCATAAAATTGGTAAAAAATGGTGCTTTTTGATAGTAATAGACGGTCTTCTGATAAATCCGGGTATCTTTCATGCGGCTAACACGCGTTCGGAAAAATACCGGAGTAAGTACTGCATAATCGATGATACAGGCAATTATTGTTGGAATGATTGCCGTAAGGGTTGTTAATAAAGGACCAAATATTTTGCCATAAAATATAATCGCCGGTTCATGCGGAAACGGAATAAATGAATTAGATGGAATAATATAGAAAAACAGGAACGCTAATCCGATATATTCCGGATAGAAGTAATACACAACAATTCCCGATAAAGTAGCAATCAATAAAGATAGTATTACAAAATACCATTTAATTGAAATTCGTTTCAACATAACCTCAAGCTAATAAAATGTGGTTGAATTGTCAATACAGCTGATGCATTATCTTATAATCTCACAAACATCTTTCCTGCAAGCTGCTGCACCAATCCCAGCAACTCCAGGGTAAGCAGGCCCGCCAAAATTGTCGATGGTGCTTCCTGAAGTTCCATCACAAGCCGGTCTATATGTTTAGGATCCGTTGATAACTTCTCCAGAACAATCTTTTCCAACTGTCTCAGATTTTCCGGGATTTTTTTAGGCTGCATCCGGGATGGTATAGAATTCTCTCCGATTTCCTCTAATATATCTTCTACCGACAGCACCAATTTCGCGCCTTGCTGTATCAATCGATTGCAACCACTGCTTCTCGTACTGTTCATATTTCCAGGCACCGCAAAAACTTCCCGATTTTGATTCAATGCAAAAAGGGCACTGATTAAAGCACCACTGCGGTTTCCCGCCTCAACTACCAGAGTTCCCAGAGAAAGACCACTGATGATTCTATTTCGCTTCGGAAAATTGACCGCATCGGGTCCGGTTCCCATAAAATATTCGGAAATTACCGCTCCGTGTTCCGGAATCTGAAGATACAGTTGATGATTTTCAGGAGGGTAACAACAATCCATGCCGCATCCGAGAACGGCCAAGGTCTCACCCCCATTCTGTAAAGCGGTATGATGGGCAATAGAATCCACTCCCCGCGCCATTCCACTGACTATGGTAATTTCATTCCTAACTAATTGCCGAACCAGTTCAGCGGTAGCCACCTTACCATAGTTGGAGGGAGAGCGCATTCCCACAACTGCAATCGCTTTTTGATGGGTTTCTTTAAATCCACCTCTGTAGAACAGAACGACCGGGGCATCTGATATTCTCTTTAACAATACCGGATAGGCACTGTCCCAGATCGTCATGTATTGAACCTGGTGTTTTTCCAACAACTCAAGCTGCTGATCAACTACAGCTTTATCGCCACCTCTTTTAATCTGTTCTGCCAGCTTCCGATCAATCCCTTCCACCCGGACTATTTTTTGAACCGGCGCCTTCAGCATCTCTTCCACACTGCTGAAAATCTGAAATAGTTTGCGTATCCTGCCCGGGCCAATTTGAGGAATCGTTAGTAAATAGAGTAAATCATAAATAGTAGGTGGGCTCTTTTCTTGCTTCACGCTGTCCCCTCCTCCCGCTAATTGTCTTCCTCCTGAATCATCTGATTCAATCTTTCCCACAGGTAATGGACCAACTCCTGCTGTCCCTCACCACTTACAGATGAAATTGAAAAAGTTGGAATTTTAAATTTTTTGGGGTGGTCATCTTTAATCATACCACCCCAGGCATCTTTTTTAGTTATCACAATGATGTGAGGCTTTTCTGTTAGCATCTCACTATATTTCTTCAACTCAGTTTTCAGAACATTAAAAGTGGTCTCGGGTTTCTCTTCCAGCGGATCAATCAGGTAACAAATCAAACGGGTGCGCTCAATATGACGGAGAAATTGCAACCCCAAGCCCCGACCCTCATGAGCACCCTCAATCAATCCGGGAATATCAGCCATGACAAAACTTTTGTAATCATCCACCCGCACTATTCCCAGATTTGGTTGAAGGGTAGTAAAAGGATAATCTGCAATCTTTGGCTGAGCGGCAGAGAGTTTAGAAAGTAAAGTGGACTTACCGGCATTCGGTTTACCCACCAGACCGACATCAGCGATCACTTTTAACTCCAGAATAAGCCAATTCTCCTGCCCCGATTCTCCCACTTCCCATTCCCGCGGTGCCTGATGGGTCGGGGTAACAAAACGTGCATTTCCCCGTCCACCTTTTCCACCTCGTGCGGCGATAAACTTCTGACCAGGTTCCAAAAGGTCTGCTAAAGTTTTTGCACTTTCCGCCTCCTTAACCACCGTTCCGGCAGGGACCTTAACGACAATATCGGCAGCAGCTCTGCCATACCGGTCTTTCCCCATACCGTGCTGACCATGCTTGGCCACATAGTGTTTTTTATAATTAAAATCAATCAAGGTATGTAAATGAGGATCAACCTGGAAGATAATGCTCCCACCCCGGCCTCCGTCTCCCCCGTTAGGTCCACCTTTGGCTACATATTTTTCGCGACGGAAACTGCAAGCCCCACTGCCGCCCTGTCCTCCTTTTACATAGATTTTGGCATAATCGATAAACATAACAGATAAAATTGGAATTTGGTGTTTCTGATTATAAATAATCCCAGAGAATGAATCAAGCATTTTTAAGCAGCTCAGTCAAAAGGAAAGTTCCACGAGATAATTTTTGGAGTTGAATATGTTTTGAATTGTTGTACATTCTATTTTCAGATAATTATCCATCAATGTTGAAAATCTTATGGATACCAGGCAAAAAGATTTTTATCAAAAATTACGCACCCAGATAAAGGCCTGGGCAGAGAAACAGGCAGGAAAAGAAACGCTGTGGACAGAATTTATTCTGTTAGCGCCGGATTTTTTTCATCTGTTATGCAAACTGATGATCGATAAAGACGTCCCGCTGGCGAATAAAGCTAAGCTGGCAGCTGCTATAGCATATTTCATTTCACCTATCGATGTGATACCGGAAGCCATCTTTGGACCGGTAGGCTATCTGGACGATATCGCTTTGACGGCTTTCGTCCTAAATAATCTCATCAATGAAATAGATCCTCAAATTATCACCAGAAATTGGGCAGGCGAGAGGGAACTGCTTAATTTGATAAAAACAATCCTGGTAAATTCGGACAAATTCGTGGGTCGAGGATTGTGGAATAAAATTAAGGGCAATGTTAAATAATGTAACCTGAAATTTAATG
>CBDUVK010000181.1:0-6148 GCA_965370645.1 uncultured bacterium | reverse complement strand
GGGAAAAGAAATATCTGCCAAGCTCAGGGCTTTAGCCCAATCCTATCTTATTAAATTTAACCCTATTTCCTTGCCACAACCAGCATTTCGAAATCATCCTGGGTCAGGGGATACTTTCGACTGAATTTTCCCAGTTTGCAACCAAATATGTCGATCTCCGAGAACTTCAGAGATTTTAGTAACCAGGTAATCTCGGAAGGCGTGTAATATCGTTCATTCGTGGTAATATTCTGCTGCTTTCCCGAATCATCTCTATATGTCATATTGGAATGTTCCCGAAAGGTCATTAAATCAAATGTCAGCTCTTCGCTCTTACTTTCCGAACCGGCGGAATTGAGAAAATCTTTCACCGAATGAAACAGCGGGAACAGGGCATTGAGGCAGCTGAAAATAAAAATACCACCCTCATTGAGAGAATTTTCGGCATTTTGCAGAATCCGGAAATTCATTTCGTCAGTTTCCATCAGGGAGAAGGCACCTTCACAGATCATGATAATGGCGTCAAATGGTTGTTTAAAGCTAAAACTGCGGGCGTCTTTCTTTAGGAAGTGCACTTTTACTGCGGCTTTTTCCGCCTTCTCCCGGGCACGGGCTAACTGAGATTCCGAGAGGTCAATCCCCGTTACATAGTAACCCCGCTTTGCCAGCTCGATGGCATGGCGTCCCGTACCGCATCCAATATCCAGAATAGTTTTTGTTTTGTCATATGATAACTCTTCCTCGATAAAGTTGACCTCGCCTTCGGTCCCCTGCGTAAAATTTTCCTTATCATAGGTTTTAGCATAGTTATCGAAAAGTTTTTCATACCAGGATTTCAATATTTTCTCCTTTTTTCAATATTATTCTATTGTGCAGTGCCATTGTTTATTTCGCTCCGAATATATTTTTTTAATAAAGTTTTGAATCACCGTTAAGATAGAAGAATTCTATACTATGAGATATTTTTCTTCGACCTTCAGAAAAAATCAGTGAAAATTCCGGTGAAGAAAATTTATTGGAGTCTGCGAAATATTCTTAGTGATTATCTATGGCTTTCAAGTGTTGAATCCACTGCCTTTTTTCCTTTCGCTTAAAATACTTTGTCGCATTGCGCAATACTTCAATTGTAAAGTATTCCAGCTGATTTTCCATAAAATCAGTCACATATTTTGGGTCATGTTTTGAAATATCCCGTAAGATCCAACCTACCGCCGTTTTAGCGAAGCGTTCTTCACGCTGGATCAAAGTAATTCCAATCCCCTTGATTAAAGGGTAATATTTTTTATCAGAAGCTACTTTTGTGAAGGGAACCAATGCTGACCGTGCTTGCCAGAGGTATGGGGCATTCTTCCATGTCGTTACGGCCTTGGCATAAGGCATCTCATGGATCGGGATACCAGGACCCAGCACTCTCACGCAAAACCAGTCGCACACATTCCAATCGAAAATGAGTTTATTATGAAAAAGTTGCTCATAATGTGGTAATAATTCTTTCCAGTCAAATTTTCGGAATAAAAATTCCTGAAGATAGAGGATGCCAGCAAGTTTATCTTCTGTAAAAGCACCCTTGAAAAAATCCAGGGCAATAACTAATTCTTTTTCTATGCCGATTCGATCCAGATTATTCTGTATCCGCCATTCTTCCAGTAATTTGCGAATCTTTGGAATACCTACACCGCGGAAAGGTATAACATATTTCATATATCCTTCCCACCAGGCTTTGGTTTTGGGTGAAGCAGCTTTATCCAGTTCCTGCTGAAAGGATCTTATGAGATTGTTGATTTGGGATCTATTCATAAACTGCACATAATTATAATTACATTTAAAGTCTTATACAGTAATCACTGCAAGCATTTAGCAGCATGTCAGCTGTAGATGGAGAACTGTTTTTTTTATCCCTAAAAACCTAGATTCCCACAGAGGTGGCCACTTTCGTGGCGGCTCATTCCCTGCCGGAATGACAATAATCATACCCTTGTCATCCCCGCATGTTGTTGGTGGGGATCCATCTGTTATCCAAAAAAAATTAATTATTCCCGATCTTCAACATTCCGCTGCAGATGATCCTCGTAGGTCGGTGAAAATCGAATAGCCTGCCCACCACCGGCAGCAAGATTCAGTGTGAGGGTGGTTTTCCGGTCAACAATCTGCTGATGGATATCTATTGATAATGGATTGGTTTTCCAGTGTGTTTCCGGTGCATCGGCATATATTTCCGCCACATATTTTTTGCCCTCTTCGAGAAATGACAATGACAACTCCAGACTGCGGGCATTCCCGTCTGTGATGCTGCCGATATACCAGTCCGAGCTCTGCCGGTCTTTTCTGGCGATGGTTATATAATCACCAATTTCTGCATGGATAACCTTTGTATATTCCCAGTCCACCGGGACATCCTTGATAAATTTAAATGCGGATTGATCTTTGTAATTTTCAACAAGATCTGCGGCCATTTGCAGAGGACTGTAGATAACGACATAAATGGCTAACTCTTTTGCCAATGTGCCTCTCACCCGGTTATTTGGCCGATCAGCTTGTTTGAACTCAAGATCGAAGATGCCCGGGGTATAGTCAAAAGGTCCGGCCAGCATGCGGGTAAAAGGAATAATTGTGAAGTAATCAACCGGATTCCCCCCGTCTTCCGCCCAGGCATTATATTCCTGACCCCGGGCTCCTTCCCGGGACAACATATTTGGCCAGGTGCGGCGAATACCGGTATCCTTAATCGGTTCATGGACGTCCAGCATAATCTGATATTTGGCCGCCAATTCCACTACTTTGCGGTAGTGTCTGACCATATACTGACCGTGATGCCATTCTTTGGTTCCCTGGGTGCTGATCACATCCTCACCCACATAACCTGTTTTTATGGCATCGATCCCATATTTTTTAAAGTATTTGAAGGCCTCTTCCAGCTGCTTCTCATAATTGCCAATATGGGCACCCGTTTCATGATGTCCGATTATTTTTACACCCTTATCCGCGGCATAGCGGCTCACTTCCTCAATATTATAATCCGGATGAGGCTGAGTAAAATTGAAGATCTCACCATTTTCCCACCATACGCCGTCCCAATCCACATTCCAGCCCTCAATCAATACCCCGTAAAATCCGTTTTTAGCTGCAAAATCGATATACTTTTTGGCCTTTGCGGTAGTGGCACCATGTTTTGGTCCGGATCCCCAACTGTAGACATCTAAGTGCATTCCCCACCAGATACCCACATATTTGGCAGGTTTAATCCAGGAGACATCTTCAATTTTATTTGCTTCATTCAGATTCAAAATGAGATATGAGGTGATTAAATCCCCCGCACTTTCAACTATTTGTATTGTCCGCCAGGGAGTTTTTGCCGGGGTTGTTGTTTTTACTTTAACACCATCTGACCACGGAACCAGATCGCACTTCAGAACATAATTATCAGATCTCAACAAGGTCATTGCGGCATAATCGGTTAGATTGGCTTCATGGATACTCAGAAAGAGGCCATCGGGAGTTTTCATGGTCAGTGGGGTATGAACAGTATCGATTTGACTGGCGGGAGATTCCTGAAAAAGATATTCATAGCGATGATATTTGTAAACCGGAATCCACCATA
This sequence comes from uncultured bacterium, assembly GCA_965370645.1. Classification (GTDB taxonomy): domain Bacteria; phylum Calditrichota; class Calditrichia; order RBG-13-44-9; family RBG-13-44-9; genus RQOF01. Next base: position 2,571 of record CBDUVK010000181.1, on the reverse strand, counting down.
CCTGATTATCTGCAGCCAGGGCAAATTCCGTGATCTCATCCATAATCTGGAATTCGTTCAGATACTTCTGTCCGGGAAATTCATAGCGGAAGCCCAGGCCGTCATCAAACATCCGAAAAGTAATATTCAGTTTTCGAGGTTTCTCGCTCTCCTCAAGAAGTTGAATTCTCAATTCATTATAGTGATTCCGAATGTTTTTTTGCTCTCCCCACACCTGGGTCCAGTTCTCATTAAAACTGCTCTTTTTTACCTTTTCGATCCTGAAATTCTGGTTAAGAGGATCACCATCCTTGAGTAAAAATCCCATCTTTGAAAGATTGATGATTGACTTATCATCCCGTGTTACCTGATAATAAGGCTTGCCATCTTTTAATTGAAAAGTGATTTTGTTTCGCTGGTCAGGCGATAAAATTTCGGCACTATCCTGGCTTCGGCCAGTCTGGCAGCTATACATAGACATCGATATAAGTAAAAATATCAAGATATGCATGTTCATTTTCTTAAACATGTTATCTCCTGTTCATGATCACTGGAAAAGAAAGAATAATTAGTAATCTTATAAAATATTACATTTTGCCAACTGCCAACTGCCAACTGCCAACTGCCAACCGGACTCTGCACAATTCCAATTTCCCTACTCCGGTCTCCGTCCTTAGCAAGTTCAGAATTTCTCGTCATACCTGGTCCACAGCAAATCTCCCAGGTCCCAGGCCTGCTGTACCACTTTTGTTCCCCAACTGTTGGTGTACTCAGTCAGGTACTTCCGGGTCTTTTTTCTGTCTTTTTTGAGGAGCTCTAATGCCTCATCTTCAATATCTTTTTGATTCATAAACAGTTCTTGCTGCATGGGACCCCAGACTGCGGTTACATCATGACGCATGTCTCCCCAGCGCTGAGCAGTCAGTGTTCCCAGACGGTTGAATGCCCACCAGGCAGCCTTCCGGTTAAAACCATTTTCTCTTCCGGGAGTTTTGTAGGATTCCGGTAGATCCGTAACACTACAGTAAATGGGAATATAGATAGAACTTGCCACATTGTCCAGGGCCATCCAGGTGACGCCGCCGACCTCATCTGGCAACCACTCACGCGACTGGGTTATAGTGGCATACATGGTATACCAGCGGGCAATTGTACGTTCGCCCCGCCAGTCCCAACCACCGTTAATATTAAAAATTTTGTTCATATCATATGGCATGAAAGGGTTGGCCAGGGGGGATATCTCATACTCGCCGTCTTCATTCATCCAGGTAATATTCTTGACAAAATTGTAGGGTGTTCCTTCGTAGTAATCTTGAAAAATTTCCACCATCTTTTCCACAGTAACCAGGGTATCCGGCTTGACTGAGAACGGAAAATTTTCAGCATTGGCATTCAGCTGATAGGAAGGAGCAACCAGATCGAATACGCGCCATTCTCTTCGTCTTGCCGCGAAAGAGGTCCGTCCCCCGGGATCGTATGCATAGCAGAATTCGAATGCACCCTGGATCGGATCCCACCAGGTACTATCCTGGGCTAGCTTAAAAATGTTGTCTGATGCCATAAAGTAGTCGGGATTATCCAGATCAATCTGGCGAATCCGGCTGGCATTAGCATTGACGCTAATATGATTATCCGGAACCCGTTGCGCCACCCATACAGCTCCCAGATTTCCCTTACCCGGACCTACAATTTCGAATACCCAGGCTTCAGTTTTATCAGCGATCGTAAGACATTCACCCTCATCAATCCAGCCATATTTTTCTACTAACTCACCGCCTATTTTAATTGCCTGGCGAGCAGTGCTGCAGCGTTCAATCATGAGCTGAACCAGCTGTTCACAATCAATTAATCCTTTTTCAGTATGAAGGGATTCCCGACCGCCGAAGGTAGATTCTCCGATGGCCAGCTGATGATCATTCATACAGGGGTAAGCGGTATTGATAAATCCATAGGTCTGCTCCACCTGCGGTATTTTTCCAGAAGGAACATATTTATACAGCGGCATGGCCAGAGAATCCTCCTTGGCTCTCTTCACCAGAGTAACTTCCGCACCTTTTTTATGTTTTCGAGCCGGTTGGATATCCATCCAGGATGGAGTACGGTGACTGTCACAGGTATGGGAGGTCATCACCGAACCGTCAGAAGAGGCTTTTTTGCCTACCATAATGGTTGTACACTTATCGGGGCGACCACCTTCCCAGTCTGATACCTCAGCAAATAAAAAATTCTGAATTATAATTAAAATAATTATGGATACATTGATTAGGATGAATCGATTGTACCTTGTGAGCAGCCCCATAGTTTTTTCCCCTTAAGTTTTTTCAGTTACAATAATTTGACGATTAAAGTAATGAATTCCTATTTTAACTGCAAATCCTTTAAGAGAATCCCCCCTTGAGGGGGGTTCCTGTTGGGCGAGGGTGTAATCCCCCTTGAGGCCTGTCGAGAAACGAATTACGAACATCGCGGCGTAAGCCGTCCCTTACGGGAAACACCGAATATTGAAGTTTAAAGATATATAAAGACACTCCCATGATGCATCGTCTGGCATTTGATGGAGGGGTGCACGGGGCTGCCTGTTGGAGGCAGGCA
>CBDUVK010000180.1:0-6156 GCA_965370645.1 uncultured bacterium | reverse complement strand
AATGATCAGGGGAATGGCCAGATAATTATTGATGCGGGAGTAAGTTTTTAGTTCAAGTTCTGGTCAGAATAGTTCATAACGCAAAGCCGCAGAGGACGCTAAGAAATACAAAAAACGATACTCGCTACTCGTTACTGGTTACATTTCAAATTATGGATTATTTAATCAGAAACGAGAAGCGAGAGACGAGAAACGAGTATCCAGAATCTTTAGCTTATTCTTAGCGATTTAGCGTCCGTCAGATGCCGGATCATGATCTTCGCGTGAGATTTTTTAAATTAACCAAACTAGAAATTTTGAGTATATGGAATTATTTTATACTGAACATTATTCTGCAGGACAAAAACAGATCACTCTGTCCATTGAAGAATCCAGGCATATTCAAAAGGTTTTTCGAAAGAAGCCCCAAGATATTATACAGCTGACCGATGGGAAAGGTACTCTGGTACTTGCTGGTATAGCGGGTGAACAAAACCGACAGTTACAACTCATTATTAAAGAGGTCAGGCCAATCCCCTTCCCGAATGAGAATGATATTGAACTCGGTATTTCTATTGTCCGGCCTAATCGTATGGATTGGGCGATAGAGAAGGCTACTGAACTGGGAATCAAAAAAATTGTACCGCTTCACTGTCAATATAGCACATTTCGAAATCTGAAATTGGATCATTTAAAACGTATTGCGATAAGCGCCATTAAACAATCCGGCCAGGTATTTCTTCCGGAAATCAGCTCCCCTCTTCCCCTGGGGGAATGGATAGAAAAAATTGGAGGGGAGCAGGGCAACCGGTTCATTGCAATTCCTGATAAAAAAGGCATATGGACGGCTCAATCGAGTTTTGCGGATATCAACAAGTATCAATTACTGATTGGGCCTGAAGGCGGATTTCATGCAGATGAAATAGAAAAGGCGGAGCAACATCAATTTCAACCATTACATTTAGGTCCTACAATCTTACGGACAGAGACAGCGGCAATTGCAAGTATTACATTCCTGAAATCCCGCACGAATCCAGCAAATATAAGGTGACATGGTATGACGAATTGGCTATATTAAGCATTGGTAATACCTTCGATTTTTTGCAGATATTAAGTTTTTAATGCTCATATCATTACAATAGAATATACCTGAAAATGACTTATCAAACCATGAGCAGAATATTCATCTTATTTGGTATCATTCTTAGTTTAATTTTAACGAGCCATGCTCAAAATACGAAAAATTACCAGAAAAAATTTGACCTCTTTCCTATTGCGTTATATAATTCTGATATCGGATTCGGTGTTGGTGCCAAAACCATTTTCAGAAACTATATGAATCTCAAAGAATCCTTTGATTTTATTGTTTTTGCCAGTACCAAGGGACAACAATGGTATGCATTTCAATTTTCGATGCCGGATTTTGAATTGCGTCAGGGAGAAATGTATCCCCTGGCTTTTGATGTTAGAATCGAATGGGACAAATTATTGGTGAGCAACTTTTTTGGAATAGGTAACAATACCCCGGATAATAACTATCAATTTCCACGGGAAATCTTCAGGATCCATCCGGTACTCTCCCATACTTTCTCCCGGACGATAATTGCGGAAGCAGGTTATCAGCTTGGTCATTATGTAATATACGGCTATGATCCCAGCTGGGGTACCATCACTCCGGATACACCCGGAGCAGAACCCCACCTGGTGTCGCTGCTGTACGGCAGTTTAAGATTGGATACCCGTAACAGTTTTATAAATCCCAGTCGGGGCTACCGCATTTATTTTAAAACAGGATTTTCCCGACCCGCATTCGGAAGCGACTGGAATTACACACGCTATCGACTGGAAACCAGTATTTATCAACAAATATTTTTTACCAATCATATCGTGGCAGGTCGCCTCTGGCTCCAGCATATCTCCGGTATTGCCCCCTATCAGGAGCTGAGCAAAATCGGAGACGGTTGGACCGCCCGGGGTTATAAAGCGGACCGTTTTTTAGATAACTCTATGATCTTAACTTCACTGGAGTACCGTTTTCCCCTCTATCGCGCTCTGGGGGGCGTACTGTTCACAGATGCCGGTCGGGTAGCTGACAAGCTTTCTGCCCTCACCCTGGATGACTGGCATTTTAATGTGGGTTGGGGACTGCGCTATCACCTCTCTACATTTGTTACCCGTTTCGATATGGGAATCAGCCATGAAGGGGTAAGGATCTTTTTCAACTTCGGCCATGTTTTCTGATAACACTGGTTGAATAAAAAAACTCACCTTAAGCAGAACCTTAAATCATTTTTTGAGTTTAGTAGAAATAGCTTCTATGAAGCCAATCATCATAAATTATACAGTGCAGGTTAGATTCAATGATAGGTCATCGATTTTCAGAATATATTCCGCCCAGCAATGGTAAATCAACTTTTAAGACACTGCTGGATTTGTTCATGCAAATTCTGGTTTACACCGCGGGGGATGTAGCAGAGGCGCTCAGCTGGATGAACGAGTTGGATAAAAAATACCAGCTGACAAATGATGAGTATGGTATGGGTGATTTCATTGATGAATTGAAGGAGAAAGGCTATATCAAAGAGCAGGAAGAAGGCAGCGGACAGTTCCAGTTAACTTCCAAAGCAGAGCAAACAATCCGACGCCGATCCCTGGAGGAGATCTTTTCCAAACTTCGCAAATCCGGTCCCGGAAATCATCGCACACCCTATCCGGGCATCGGCGAAGAACCAACTTCGGACCACCGGGAATTCCAATTTGGTGATACCCTGGATCAAATCGCCATGACCGACTCGATTCGCAATGCTCAAATCAATCACGGTATAGGTGATTTTCACCTGACCGAGAGAGATCTGGAAATCGAGGAACGGGAATTCAAAACCCACACGGCAACAGCACTGATGATCGATATATCGCACTCCATGATTCTCTACGGTGAAGACCGGATCACGCCCGCAAAAAAGGTGGCCATGGCACTTGCTGAATTAATAACCACCAAATATCCGAAAGATTCCCTGGATCTGCTGGTATTCGGCACCGATGCGAAACCCATTAATATTAAAGATCTCCCCTATCTTCAGGTGGGTCCCTATTATACCAATACTGTCGCCGGGCTTGAGTTAGCGATGGATATTCTGCGACGCAGAAAAACTCAGAATAAACAAATTTTTATGATCACAGATGGGAAACCTACCTGTCTGAAGGAGGGATTGAAATACTATAAAAATCCTTATGGACTCGATCGAAAGATCATTAATCGTACCCTGAATCTGGCCGCCCAGTGCCGGAGAATTCATATCCCCATTATCACTTTTATGATTGCGCGTGATCCTTACCTGCAGCAGTTTGTCAGGGAATTTACCCAGGTTAATCAGGGTAGAGCCTACTACAGCAGCCTGCAGAGCCTGGGTGAGTTTATTTTCGAGGATTATATTAAAAATCGGCGTAAGCGGGTGAGATAACATTCGACAAATAAAAAACAGACATTAATTGCAGAACGTTGTTTAACGAGGAGTAAAAATCAATGAATAATCAGATAGACATTAAGTCAATTAGAACACGGGGTGAACTAAAGGCGGCCGGATACCAGCCCCGATCCATAAAAGAGGAAATGCGCACAAACCTGATCCGGAAAATAAGAAAGAATGAGCTATCTTTTAATGGAATTCTGGGATATGAGCATTCGGTTATTCCGGATTTGCAGCGAGCAATTCTTGCCCGGCACAATATCACACTTCTGGGATTACGGGGTCAGGCCAAAACCAGGATTGCCCGCCTGATGGTCAATCTGCTCGATGAGTATATTCCAATAGTTGAAGGTTCTGAACTTAACGATGATCCTTTTGCCCCGCTATCACGCTATGCAAAGGATCTCATTGACGAGCAGGGAGATGACACCCCACTTCATTGGATACACCGCAACGAACGCTATACCGAAAAACTGGCCACACCGGATGTATCCATTGCTGATCTCATCGGTGATGTGGATCCGATTAAGGCGGCCTCACTCAAACTGCCCTACGCTGATGAACGGGTGATCCACTTCGGACTGATTCCACGTTCTCACCGCTGTATATTTGTTATCAATGAATTACCGGATTTACAAGCCCGCATTCAGGTAGCTCTGTTTAATATATTGCAGGAGAGGGATGTACAGATCCGGGGATTCAGGATTCGATTGCCCCTGGATATCCAGTTTGTGTTCACAGCCAATCCGGAAGACTATACCAACCGCGGAGCGATTGTAACTCCCCTGAAAGACCGGATCGAAAGCCAGATTCTAACTCATTATCCCCGCGATATTGCTACCTCGCGAAAAATAACAGACCAGGAAGCACGAATTCATGAAGAGAGCCAGAGCAAAGTGAAGGTACATGACCTGATCCGTAACCTGGTAGAACAGATTTCATTTGAAGCCCGGGGAAGTGAGTATATTGATGCTAAAAGCGGAGTATCGGCACGGCTCTCAATCTCAGCGTTTGAAAATCTGATGAGTACAGCAGAACGGCGGATGCTTCTCAATCATGAGGAACAGACCTTTGCCCGGATCTCTGATTTCAGCGGACTGGTATCTGCCATCACCGGAAAGGTTGAACTGGTTTATGAGGGAGAGCAGGAAGGATCTGCCAAGGTTGCTTATACTCTTATTGGCAAAGCCATCCGGTCTCAATTTACAAACTACTTTCCAAATCCTGAAAAATTGAAGAAGCAACAGGATACCACGCCTTATCAGAAACTGGTAAATTGGTTTGGGGATGGACATGCGCTGGATCTCATAAATGATTTTTCTTTGAAGGAATATCGGGATACCCTGAACCGGGTACCCGGACTCAGAGAATTAGTGAAATCGCACCATCCCAAAGCGGATGAAGAGACCATGCTTCTCTTGATGGAATTTGTATTGTTTGGATTGGCAGAATTCTCATTCCTGAGCAAGCATCAACTGGAACAGGGAATGCAGTTCAAAGATCTGTTGAGCAGTATGCTGACCATTTCCCAGGATGATGAGGATGAAATGGATGCTGATACATTTTAATAATTGAGTTGATAAGGGGAAAGGTTGTATTTCTGCGTAGGTGGTACTATCTACTTCATGAGTATCATTTTCCTGGTTTTAATGTAGCCTCCTGTCTCCAACCTGTAAAGATATACACCACTGCCATATTTAGAGGCGTCCCACTGAACTAAGTGAGAACCAGAATGCAGAGTGGTAGAAAGCAGTGTGGACACTTCCTCTCCGACAATATTATATATTTTTAGATTTACCTCACTACTCTGTGGCAGCTCAAATTCGATGGTTGTTTTCGGATTGAAAGGATTGGGATAGTTTTGCCTTAAAAAAAACGCAGATGGGAGTGTTGGTAGTTCATTTTCACCTATCCCAACCGGATTGTCCCAATCTAAAACATTAGCCCAAATATCATAGCCGGTCCCTCCAAAACGATTATCTGTCCATGCATTGTAAATCAGCCCATTCCGGAGTGATACAGCAGGTTGAATTTGATTTCTTTGGTGCATGTTGGTTAACCGGAAATTATGACCCAATTTAGTTCCATCACTGGCATAGCGCTGACCATAAATATCATAATCTCCATGACGCATGTCCACCCAGGTGATGATAAAATTACCACTCCCATCGCTGGATATGGAAGGATACTCTTGATTTGCACTTCCATTGTCATCATTTACCTTGAAATTTGTTCCCAGCGGACTCCCATCGTTGGCAAAGCGTTGAGCATATATGTCAAAAATTAAATGTACATTGCGTTCATCCATCCATACGATGATAAAATTACCACTGCCGTCCGTAGTTATGGAGGGAGATCCCTGCTGTGTGGTTCCCGGGTCATGATTGACTTTGAAATTCGCTCCTACTGGGCTACCATCACTGGCATAGCGCTGGGCGTAAATGTCATGGTGATAAAATCCATTGCGCCCATCCTGCCAGGATATCACAAAATTACCGCTGCTGTCAGTTGATATGGAAGGAGACTCTTGTTGTGCATAGCTCTGATCATCATTGACCTTGAAATTCGTTCCTATGGCACTGCCATCGCTGGCATAGCGCTGGGCGTAAATCTCATAATCCTGATTATAATTATCTTCCACCCAGGTGATTACAAAATTTCCGTTACCGGCTACAGATATTGAAGGAGTGTCTCTCCATGATACATTTCC
>CBDUVK010000179.1:0-6169 GCA_965370645.1 uncultured bacterium | reverse complement strand
AATTATCGATGAGCTTGAGATTCGCATTTTTACGGTTTCCGGGCGCTTGATTAAGCGAATTAATTCAGATAATAATACAAGTGTGCCTGGAAATGATCCCCGTCTGGTCGGTTATAATGAATTGATCTGGGATGGCAGAGATGAGAGTGGTAATCAGGTGGCAAATGGTGTCTATTTCGCCCTGGTGAAAGCACGCTTTGAAGATAAGGAGAAGCAACAAATTCTAAAGGTAGCGAAGTTGAGATGAGATCGAATTTCATAAAAATTATTATGACTATTCTGGCGCTGGGTGTCATCTCATCAATTTCAGCGCAGGAAAACAAGTACGCCGGCTCATTTCTTGAACTTGGTGTAGGTGCTCGTGCCATGGGTATGGGAGGAGCTTTTGTTTCTGTCGCTGACGATGGTTCCGCCTTTTATTGGAATCCGGCGGGAGTTTCACAACTGATCAGACCGGAACTGTTCGGTATGTATGCTTCTCTATATAAATCATTGCAGCAACATCACCACATTGGCTTTACCAGGCCAATCCATGGTGGCGTTGGTATTTCTCTGAACTGGATACGGTTGAATGTTTCTGATATACCGGCATTTCCTGATCCGGTGGGTACCTATGCCGAACGTCGTGCGGAATCAAATGATTTTTTTACCTGGCAGGAGTTGCAGGCTGCCGGACTTGCGCTCACTTCACTTCCTTATGATTTTAGCAGCTTTAAGAATGATGCTTTTGTTTTGACTCTGGCAAAATCCTACAAAGTGAACTGGGATTTTGGTTGGCAGTATTTTGTATTTCCGACTGAGATACCCATCGGCCTGAATGTAAAATTCATTCGCCAGTCACTTTTTAATCAAACATCGAGTGGCCTGGGATTTGATTTGGGTACTTTGTTCAAATTCGGAATCGATGATCTTCTGGATGATAATCGCTTTGGCAAGGTGAATATGGCATTGGCAATTAAAGATCTGTTCAACACCAAAATTACCTGGAACACCCAATCACGGAACTCCGGAAATATCAAGAGAAGCTGGCACCTTGGATTATCTTACTTCCAACCGATTCCCAGCATCAAGGGGAAGTTACTTTTTGCATATGCATATGAAAAAGAATATGAAAATTTTCATCATTTTGGATTTGAATATTCCTACCGCGAACGTTTGGCTGTACGATTTGGATTGGACCAAAGTCAATTCACTGCCGGTATAGGTCTCCAAATTATGATATTCAATTTCGATTATGCTTTCAAGGGTCACGAATTGGGAGGAAGTCACCGTATTAGTACATCAATTAGGTTTTAGATAAACTATGAAAAAATTTATAGTAATAATTATTCTGATCTTCCTCTGGGCAGCGGCTTGCCAACAGGAGGAGGTAAACACGGTTGATCCCCCGCCAAAAGTGAAGGTTGTGGCCAAAATAAGTGATACAAGTATGGTTGAGAGAGGAATTGATGCTATATATGACGCCTCGAGCCCGGATAAGAATTATATTTACCTGGAGTGGTACCCAAATCCGGAGAATAAACTGGCTGGGTATGAAATTTATCGAAGTATAGAATCACAAAGAAATTACCGTGCGGTTGGAAGAGTTACCTCCCGGAATAGAGTGGGAATTGACACTACATTTATTGACAAAACAGTTTCATTAAACCAAAGATATTACTATTTTATCAGGGCTTTTGATGATCTTGACCAGCATGGTGAACCATCGGATACCATAGAATATGAGTTGATTGATGTTCCCATACTATCTTATCCCATCTATAATATTGGAAATGTTACATCTCCCATATTCAAGTGGAGCTTTACAAATTCTATAGATCCTCACTTTTTCGTATTTCGGTTGGAGAAAAGCGAAAATGAGTTATATATCAATATCCATACTAAACTTTGCGAGAGGATAACCGATTATAAGACAGAGCAAGAATGGGATCTGCCAAAATTGCAGTTCTCGTCAACACTTTCGGCAGGGAGATACCGCTGGCGAATTGATTCTATGGGGCCAGATCGTGGTTATCTTCGCTCTGGATCAGAATCGGCATGGGTAATTTTTGTTATTGAATAGGAAGAAATAATCGGATGAAAAGAATACTCCTGATGCCGGTATTCATTCTGCTAATGAGTGTATGCGGTATTTCTCAGGATTATAGTTTGAATCAGCAGTATCAACCGGGCGATCGGCCAGCACAATATATTTTAGGAAGTCGGGATGTTCTGCTGATAACAATAAATTTATGGGGCCATGTTCAGCGTCCCGGGATATACAGTATCCCCAGTTCTTTCGGATTAATAGATTTGTTATCCTCTGCTGGCGGTCCTTTGAAATCAGCGCGATTAAATGATGTCCGTGTTATCCGGAAAAATCAGGATGTCATTCAGGTAAATGTAAAAGAATTTATGAATACCGGTAACAAAGATTTGCTTGTCCACCTGCAGCCCGGGGACCTGGTAATTGTGTCCGGAAGCGCTTTGGATATATTTGCAACAATTGTAGGAATCGTGCGTGATATTGCCATTATTGTGAATGTAATTGTCCTGACCAGAGCTATTCGGTAGAGGACTTATATGGTTTATTTTTCTTGACATAGATAAATTAAATTTTTAATTTTGTTAAAATTCACTATGCGGGAGGACCGGCATGTCTCATTTTTACAGATTGTTTTTGTTAATATTGTTAGTTCCGCTTGTGGCCTTAGCTTTTAACTCTACCAGATTTGGAAGTCGGGGTTTCCTTCATGTACAATCTGCCAGTACTCTGTATAAAGGTACTTTTGATGCGGAGACCAACCTTAACTTTTACACCAAAGTGGGAGATTACCTGGGTGATCAAAAACCGGATAATTTTGCTGCCGTAAACTGGTGGGATGTCCAGTTTAATTCGGTCTTCAGCTATGGTGCCCTGGATCATCTTGACATTACACTCATGTGGCGTCTGTACCAGGATACCAACCGGCTGGGATTGAATAGAGAACAGCAGAGTGAAAATGTACCTGAAGATTTGTTCCTTGATATTAAAACAGGTTCTTGGGGAATAAAAAATAACCGGTTTCACCTGGGATTATTGTTTTCCGGCCGTATCCCGACCGCATCATATTACAATTACTTTTTCGAACCTTATTCTGCCGGAGGAGTGGAATATGGATTTACCGGTCTGGCATCTTATTTTAATGATCCCTATCTGCACGATAGAAGTTACAGTGTTCATCTGAATCTGGGATATTACAATCACAATGATGCCGGAAAGACCCTCTACGAACTTGGTGATCAGATTTGGAGAGCCAGTGGTAATGCTTCAGAAATTCAATATGGTTTAGCTTTTAGTTATCCTACGGAACTGTTTCAACTCAGTCTGGAATTTTCGGGGATAAACTTCATTAGTCAACCGGATACCATGGCATACAGCCGGGAAAATTTCATGTATTTAACACCCATGGTACGATTTACACCCCAACCCTGGTTTAATTTCTATCTGGGTCTGGATGTGCGCCTGAGCGGTGCTGAAAACACCTCTTCAAGCTTGCTACCAGCCCCCAGCAATAATTTGAACTTGCCCAATTATCCATCCTGGAAGTTACACCTGGGTTTAGAGTTCCGGATATTGCCGAAGGGAGGTCTATATGGAGCTGAAAAGCCGGGGCAGACCAAGGTAGATTTTTATGAAAGTCTTTTGAAAGATTCTCAAAAATCAGAGAAAATAGAGGAAGAACTACGCAGACTGCGCAAGGAAAGAGAGCAGGCCGAGAAAGAACTAGAGGAATTACGGCAAATGCTTGAAGAAGAGGAATAATATAATTTTGATAGAGTTAACTTAAAATCCCTCGGAGTGTGCTCTGAGGGATTTTTTTTCAATAATCCTATGAAATCAGAAAACCTACTTCAGTTATTAAAGGATACTCGTAAGGCAGCCATAGCCCCCTATTCAAATTTCCGCGTGGGTGCAGTTTTAGTTACAAAAAAAGGAAAACAATATACCGGTCATAATATTGAAAGCAGTTCTTACGGATTGACCATATGTGCTGAAAGGGTGGCATTATTCAAGGCACTATCAGAAGGGGAAACTGAATTCGAAAATATTTCTATTCTCTCGGATGCGAAAGATTTTTGTCCCCCATGTGGTGCCTGTCGTCAAGTATTAATGGATTTCGCCTCGAATATTAAGGTGATTCTTCTGAATGATAAAGGTCGGAAAAGAACATACAAATTGGACGATTTGTTACCTGAAGCATTTACACCGGAAAGATTAGGACATTCTGAACGAGATCGCTAAACGGTCGTACCAAAATCAAACCTGGAATCTATTGTCATCTATTCATGGTAAATATATTGACTCCGAAATGTGAATGTTTTATATTCGAAAAAAATGGAGTAAATAGTAATGGCTATCTGTGCTTATGCATTAGTAAGAATTTCTCCTAATAAGGTTAAAAGTGTGTCGCAGGAAGCTGAAAAGATTTCTGGTGTTAAAAAGGTACACCCGGTAACAGGTCCATATGACGCGATCATTTATCTTGAAGCAAACGATATGAAAGAACTGGGCAAGGTCGTTCTGGCCGAAATCCACGGTCTTGATGGCGTTATTGATACCACAACTTGTTTGGTGGTGGAGTACTGATTGGGGCGGCAATAAATTTGGTGTAACGGAAAATCGTTTTTTAAGGCGAGAAATAAGAATAGTTCCCGCTGAATCCTTCTTTTAATAATCGTACTTTTGTAAACTTTCTTTTTTATCGTTTCGCCTGCTCCCAATTATATTTTTTTTAATGCCAGCTTTAAATCGGTAATGATATCTGAGGAATCTTCCAACCCTACCGATAATCGTATCAACCCCTCTGAAATACCAACTTCTTCTAATTCTTCGGGACTGTATGTCGAATGGGTCATTGATGCCGGATGTTCGATGAGTGAATCGCAATCACCGAGGCTGACTGCCAGGGTAATGAGTCCCACGCTGTTCATAAGTTTTTCACCTGCACTGCGGCCCCCTTTAACTTCAAAAGTAACCATTCCGCCGAATTTTTTCATCTGTCTGGCTGCTAGTTCGTGTTGCGGATGGGTACTCAATCCCGGGTGTCTCACCCAGTTGATTTTTGGATGTAGTGAAAGGAATTTGGCTATTTCAAGGGCGTTTGCGCAGTGTCTGTCCATACGCACTGGTAAGGTCTTCAATCCCCGAAGGAGTAGCCAGGCGTTCAGGGGGCTAATAATGGCGCCCAGGTCACGAAGAATTTTTGCACGTAAATCATCTATAAAATCTTTTTTGCCAACCGCAATGCCGGCAATCGTATCTCCGTGCCCACCAATATATTTTGTGGCACTGTGAACAATGATATCTGCACCCAATTCAATTGGTCTCTGAAGATAGGGTGTCGCAAAGGTATTATCCACCACTAGAGGAATATGATTTTTTTTGGCAATTTTTGCACACTCGACGATATCAATCAATGATAATGTTGGATTGGCAGGGGTCTCAATAAATATTAATCTGGTTTTTTCATCGATTGCATTTTCAATATTTTTTGGGTCGACTGCATCAACCTCTTTTACAGCGATATCCCATAAAGGTAAAGATTCTTTATAGAGATTATGGGTACCTCCATAAACCGTATCACTTGATATCAGATTTTCCCCGTTCCTGCAGAGGGCCAATATAATACCTGAAATTGTGGCCATTCCGGATGAAAAGCATAACGCAGCTTCACCTCCTTCAAGGAAGGCCATCTCGCTCTCTAGGGCGGCCTGGGTTGGATTGCCCAGACGTGTATAAACATAGCCTTCCTCTTCGCCTGCAAATAGTGCAGCGCCGTGCTGGGCACTCCGGAAAGCAAAGGTAGAGCTTTGATAAATAGGGACCGATATGGCCCCTGTCTGGATATCAGCTCCTCCTGAACCGTGAACGCATAAAGTAGCAAATTTTGCTTTTGAAAGGTTAAATTTACTCATAATATTTTTGCCTCAAGTAATGGATGGCTATTATATAATTAAATGTTATTTAAATTATGAAAATTTTGCTTTAAGAAAATACTTAGATTTACAGATATCATCAATGGCATCCTGAGAAATATATTACTTTGTGGTTTAATTTTGCAAGAGTAATCAAAATCTATAAAAGATAATTATTAACATTTCTCACCTTGTAACTAATTGTAATTATCATGGTTACTGAAATTGTGCA
>CBDUVK010000178.1:0-6170 GCA_965370645.1 uncultured bacterium | reverse complement strand
ATATAATCCGAAAACTTTAACTGCCGAGTAAAAATAGTGAATATCACCTGTCAATAATAAAGACTGTGGAAAAATGGTAAAGTATATTAATTTTATTGTTAATTCTCAATCTACAGGATGGAATGATCCTGCTCTTTGAGTTTTTACACGGCCTCCGAAGCTCAGGGCAATTCAATAGAATTAATTTTTTAAATCAGAAAATAGTGGTAACAAATATTAATTTATTTTGCAGCGCCATGAATACAATCGTATGTTTCATTCAGAAAGGAATCAGTAATTTTATGCACGAAGATGAAAAGGTGAGGTAAAGATATGCTAAGAAACTATGTACTCATGGTATTAACCGCAGTAAATTTTTGTTTACTTCCCATTTTAGTTTTGGCCCAGACCAACATCAGCGGAGATCTGTCCGGTTCACTGGGACCCGGTGACTACCTCGTAGTGGGTGACTGCAACGTTCTTGCTGCAGATTCATTGACCATTGTCCCCGGAACCACATTTTTATTTTCGGGGCACTACGCATTCAACATTTACGGAAAGTTAATAGCTGAAGGGACCGAAACCGATTCAATCAAGTTTATCCGGCAGTCTCCTTTAGAGGATCACCGCTGGGGTGGTATTCGGTTTTATTCCACTGCCTCCGCAGCCAGTCTGTTGGATTACTGTGTAATCGATAATTGTAAAAACAGCGGAACTGTTAAAGGCGGGGGTCTTTACATAGAGGGTATCGGAATTCCCGTAATGAATACTCGTATTTCTAACTGCTATACGGAAGAAGAGGGAGCCGGAATTTACGCTGAAAATAGTTCCTCGTTAACGATTGACCATTGCAGGATTGTTAATAACAGAGCAGAAAACTATTCGAATGGAGGTGGTATCCAACTCCGGAATAGTGTAAACGTATCAATTTTAAATTCTATCATCGCCTATAATATTGCAACTGGTGACTGAGCTGACTGTGGCGGCGGTGGGGTCCACTGCACTAGCAATTCAAGCGTAACTTTATCCTACAATCAGATCTATAAAAATAAATCTCTAAATTCCCCCAAAGGCGGTGGAATTATGGTAACATTGAATTCAACTGCCACATTAACAAACAACACCATCTCCCTGAATGAACTGGAGTTTATTAGTTCAAAAGGGGGCGGAATTGCCGCCATGTTTGGCGCATCCTGTACCGGGGTCAATAATATTATTTACGGAAACATTGCCAATGAAGAACCGGAATTCGCTGTGGAATTAGGTAGTATAAGCCTTAATTATTCCTGTAGTTCACAAAGCCTAGCAGGAACCGGAAACATCACTGATAATCCTGATTTTGTAGATCCGGTTATCGATAATTTTCAACTTCAGCAAGGATCTCACTGTATTGATAGCGGAGACCCGGGAAGTCCCCTCGACCCGGATGGCACCCGGGCGGATATGGGCGCATTGTATTATGACCAAAGCGCCATTGGAATTGCGCAGAATCCAAGTGGAGTTCCTGATGAATACCTTCTATCTCCGGCCTATCCCAACCCCTTTAATCCATCAACCAGAATTCGCTACCAGTTGCCGCAGGCGGGGGATGTAAAATTGGAAATTTTCAATGCGCTGGGTCAACATGTTTCCACGTTGCTGAATTCCCGAATGGAGGCCGGTTACCATGAGGTAGTATGGAATGGGAGAAATGATGTGGGCGGTCAAATGCCGAGCGGCGTGTATATGTATAGAATTGAAACAAAGAATTTCCGGCAGGTTAAAAAGATGCTGCTGATGAAATAGTATCTCTCTTCCCGGAAGCCAAAAATTTCCGGGAATTTTTGAGACAGGATTAACAGGATAAAATATAATATCATTTTGTCATATCAAGTACATTGAGGAAGTAATATCTATTTTCAGCTATGTCTGCTATACAGTACCCGCCTCTTCTGAAAATTTGGTAAATCAGAAATCCACCTACTGCACACCCGGTGTGCACAAATAATTAGCTACCGGCAGGCATCATGAAAAGTATCACATAACCCCGAAATATTTACTTTAAACCCCTGTTATTTTCGAGATAATCAAACAAAAAAAAGTAATTGATCAATAGTACAAACTGAGTTATTTAGAAAATACTTGGATAATTATGTTGGTTATTATAATTTGGTTTTAGCATGATATGAGTAAAGTTTCGTGAAAAAGTATAAAATAATAAAAACTTTTTTGGTCCTGCTTATATTTGTGATAATATTCTCGTTGGGATGTTTTACCAATTACTATCTTGATGCTCCGGTAAGTGACGAAATCATGTTTGTTGATGATAACCAGGACTCCGACCTCGGCCGCGTTGAGGATGGGGGTTTGGCAGGTTCGGCCGGTGAATGTCCTACCTGATAATTCTGATTTCTTCCCCAAGAATTGGAGACAGCTTATTTAAACATACAGGTAATTTAAGTTCAGGGAAATAATTTCATTACAGACATTCGATAGTTTCATATGAAGAATAAAACGGACATCATTTTCATAATTGCAGGATTTCTTATATTTCTTTTTATTTCAACAAATTTGTACGCACAATTATTAGGGCCCGGTTATCAGACGGTAATAAAGTTTGAATATCAATATTCAGATTATTTCAACTATAGCTACCCGGATCCCATTCACTTTGAGTTTCCTGACAACATTTATGTGCAACCACGACCCTATATATCAAGTTTTCCGGAACACCGGTTCCTTACCAGAATCAGCCAGTACTTTGGGTTCTACACCAATCTCGGTCTGCGATACCAACGTGGTATTTTGGACGATAAAATCCAGCAAAATATATACAATGCAAAACTGACCCATGAACTGAGTGATTTGTATTCTGTTAGAGGTGCTTATCAATATATGGAAATAAATAATCGGGACGGTGATAGTTTAAACTATGCCGGCCATATGCTGGAACTGGGTGGCAAATTTAATTTTGCCGGGGCAATTCATATTGAACCCAGTTATGCATATTATACCAGCAGTTATTTTTCCCCTGAAGCCGCAACCGGTGGCGGACATTTCATCACCTTGAAACTCCGGCAAGCGCTATCTCCTGCCATGGCTGTTCAACTGAAATATAGCTATCTGGTGGTTGATTTTACGAGTATTAATGGCGAAGCGGACTATTATCATGCCCATACCTTCACTTTCTGGCTAAGTCAATGGTTACCCACTCAGACCGCCATCCATATGCTGGGACGATATTACCGGGATTCTTATAAAACAGTATCTTTCTCACCCGGATTGGAAGTTGTTCAATATGTAAAGTGGAATATTATTCTGCATTTGTCATATCGTTACTATCATAATAGACCGGCCATAGAATCCTTTCTGGAGCGGATAAGGGGTAATTCTTTTACAACAAATGCTGCCAGTGCGATTCTTGACTACCGGCTATCAGCCAATACCAAAGTAGCTCTTAAATATCGCTTCTACACCAGCAACCAGAATATCGATATGAACACCTATCTCATAAGCCTGGAACAAGTTTTATAAAAATGAATATCAAATAACATGAATAAAATGAATCGCACTCTTATAAAACTTTTGAATTTATCATTACTTCTAATTTTGTTACTCAATCATTGCGGAAAAACACCGTCAGAACCTCCGGCTATTCCAACCGGCTCATTAGAAATTTCTGCATTGATCGATACTACCATGGTTGATAGCATGGCTGTTGAATTGAATAATAATTTTCTGGGGATGTTCCCAAACCCCTGTGTTTTAACCGACCTGGTAATCGGAAGACATCAAGTTGCTTTATCAAAAGAAGATCCCGCCGATACTCTGGTGGATTTTAATTGCAGCCCTAAATTAGTTGACATAAATGCGGATGATACTACCCGGATTGAATTATTACTCACAAAATTAGCCCCCGATTTTACTATGGAAAACCTGAATCATGAGCAGAGGGCGCTCCAAGACTATCGGGGCAAAGTGGTATTTTTAGTTTTTTTCTCCTATACTTGAGGCACCTGTACGGAGGCGGAGATTCCGACTGTCCAGGATAGTATTGTAGCTCAATTTGATACATCAGAAGTCATAGTTTTTGGTCTAACCAGAAATGATACACCATATAATTGGCTGGTGGATTATACGGGACAAAAGGGTATTACCTTTGACATGCTTTATAATGCGGACGAGGTTGTAGACTCATATGGTGCATATCTGGATCCAACCTATGTCCTGATTGACAAAGAGGGCCGGATCCGTTTAAGAAAAGATGGTTTTTATTATTCATTTAGTCCGGAATTGTCTGATTTAATTCTATTAATTCAACAACTCATTAATGAGTGATTGTCAAATTATTTTCACCATAAGGACCTGATTTAAACACAATGAATGAAAGCTTAAAAATAAATTTATTTATTCTTATTATCGTTCTGTGCTTCATATGTACATCTACGACTCAAGCGGAATTAGAACCTGGCCTTCCATTACCTCTGTTTAAACTTACCTCGTTAGATGGTCAGGAAGTGAAACTTCAGGATTACCTTGGCAAAGTAGTGATCATACACCTCTGGAAATGCCAGTGAAACCAATGCCGTGCGGAGATTCCGCACTTGCTTAAAGTGCAAGAGAAGTACAACTCGGAAAATGTGGTCATTCTGTCTATCAATGTGATAAACAAAAAGGGGCGGGTTGAAGCGGAAGTAAAAAAATATAAGATGAATTACACTGTATTAGTGGGGCGGGGGAAAAACCTCACATCAGAATATGAGATAAGGAAACTGCCACATTTGTTTATCCTGGATCCTAAAGGTAATATTCATACCAGTAAACGTTTTCTGAAAAAGGAAAAAATTATGGAAGCCCTGGATGAATTATTAAGTGAACAGGAAAAGACCGAGATAGAAGGAAGTAATTAAAATGAATCAAAACTGGCGAACCATTCTATTTTATGTGGGATTGACCATCGGAATCGTTCTCATAATTGTTGGGATTGTGATGGGGAACGATCTCTCCAATATTCGTCTGGAAGGATCGGATCTCTGACTGGAATGCATAGGGATCGGATGATCGCATGTTTAAAAAATTAGACCTTCCATTTTATCGAAGATTATCTCAGACAATCTTTGGTCTGCTGTTAACCAATAGTTATATACAGGTAATCACCACAAAATCAATTTACAGTGGACCACTAAAGGGGTTTTGTATACCCTTCTTAAACTGCCATGCCTGTCCTTTTGCGGTCTTTAGTTGTCCCATCGGTATGTTGCAATACTATGCAGCAACCCAGCAACTTCCCTTGTTTTTATTTGGATTCTTTATTGTAATTGGTTTGATCGTTGGCAGAGCAGCCTGTGGATGGCTGTGTCCTTTTGGTTTAATTCAGGATGTCATGTTTAAAATAAAAACCAGAAAGTTAAGGATTCCAGGCTTCTTAAATTATGGGAAATATCTGATTCTGATCGTATTTGTGATAATACTGCCTCTCCTTACCCACATACATTGGTTTTCCAGATTATGCCCTTACGGAGCGCTGATCGCCGGTATCCCCTGGGTACTCTGGAACCCGGTTGATCCGGATTTCGAAGCGCCGGTTATTGATTTTGAAACGATTGGATTCATGTACTTTTTAAAGATTGGGATCCTGGTATTCTTCCTGATCTGGTTTATTTATGCAAAGCGACCGTTTTGCCGTGTAGCCTGTCCCCTGGGCGCTATCTGGGCTGTTTTCAATAAAGTGAGCCTGTTAAGATTTAAAGTTAAAGAAAGT
Organism: uncultured bacterium; assembly: GCA_965370645.1. Taxonomy (GTDB): domain Bacteria; phylum Calditrichota; class Calditrichia; order RBG-13-44-9; family RBG-13-44-9; genus RQOF01. The sequence goes on along the minus strand of CBDUVK010000178.1, from coordinate 451 downwards.
TGTGTAACCTGCCAGAAATGTGATGAAATTTGCCCCATGGAACTTCCAACCTACGATAAAGTGGACTCGGAAAACTGCATTAAATGCTTTGACTGTACAACATGCAAGCATATATCAGCAAAATTTAGTATACGATAGAATTATTAATAGAACGCTGATAAAACGGATTTATGCGGATTTTCACGGATGCTAATACAAACCTTAATTGAGATACCTGGTTTACAATGGTATATATGTTAATCAACGAAAATCAGTGTTTTTCCGTGTCATCCGCGTTCTATTCTTCAAAAATGGTCGAATTCTAAAGGTAGGTGCGAAAATAAAAATGGCGGGAGCGCGTGAGGATCGAACTCACCGCGGACTTTATTAGAGCCCGCCAGCGGATTTGAAGTCCGTGGACCACGCCAGTGACCATGCACTCCCGTTTTTATAAATTTTTATCGTTTATGAA
>CBDUVK010000177.1:0-6246 GCA_965370645.1 uncultured bacterium | reverse complement strand
ACAAATTCAGTAACTATCATAATTACTATTAGTTACAAGGTGAGAAATGTTAATATATTAATTTTATTGTTAATTCATTCATCTTATACCAGCAAGATTTTTTGTGCCTCTCCAGGAATACTAAAATATCCTAACGGCTATGGTGTCTGAAAGCTTTATACACCATTTTTCGAAGGCGGGTGGGATTAATCGGCTTGGGTACCACGTATTTAACATCCCGTTTTTTCAGCAGTGCAATAAGTTCTTTATTGAGTTTTCCTGAAATAACCAGAATGGGAAGATCTACTTTAAATTTTTTTATCTTAGAAATGAGTTCTATACCATCTACTTTGGGCATGATCAGATCGGTAATTAACAGATCAAATTTTTGATGGAGAAGTTTTTGCAGAGCTTCCTCGCCATTATAAACCGACATGGTTTCATATCCATCCTGGGTCAGTAAAATATCGACACTACGATTTAGATTTTTATCGTCATCAGCCAATAATATCTTTTTCATCATACCTCCTTGTGATACCTATACTACGATAATGATGGCAAATTCCTTGCCAATACATTACTCCCCTAAATAGTGTGAATTTTGGATATTTTAGTTGATATTTAAGTGGGTGTGGAAGAGGTCTGTGTACAATTTTTACAGTTTTTTAGCATCTATATGATAATCTTCCAGTTTATTATACAGTGATCTGCGAGTAATGCCCAAGATTTCCGCCGCTTTTAATTTATTACCGCTTACAGCACCGAGTGTCTGGATGATCATAGTCTTCTCCACTTCTGATAGCGGGGTGCCGGCCCGAATACTGATGATTTCTGAACCTACCCTGTTTTGAGTCAGGTCTGCGGGGAGATGATTGATATCAATTTTTTCATCTGCAGTGAGGACAGCTCGGAGTAATACATTTCTCAGTTCTCTTATATTGCCAGGCCAACTGTAATTCTTTAGAATTTGCATGGCTCCTTTGGTAACTTCTGAGATTTTTTTATTCAATTCAAGGTTAAATATTGTACGGTAATATTTAATTAAATAGGGGATATCCTGTTTGTGTTTTCTGAGGGGAGGCAATTCGATATTTACAACATTCAGTCTGTAATAAAGATCCTCACGGAATTTTTGATGCTTAATCAATTCCTGTAAATTCTCGTTGCTGGCACAAATAATTCTGACTTTTACTTTGATGGGCTTGGTGCTCCCGACTCGTTCAATGATGTTGGTTTCCAGGACTCGCAGCAGGGATATTTGAACCGGATTACTCATGGTACTGATTTCGTCGAGGAAAAGGCTTCCCTGGTGTGCTTCCTCGAATTTTCCCTTTTTATCGGAGATTGCACCGGTGAAGGCACCCTTTAAATGCCCGAAAAGTTCGCTGGCTATCAAATCTTTGGGAATACCGCCGGTATTAACTGCAACAAAGTTACCCTGTTTTTGGAAAGATAAGTCATGAAGAGCGTGTGCAACCAACTCCTTTCCGGTACCACTTTCTCCCAATATTAAAACCGGAATGTCCGTAGGAGCAACTTCCTGAATTTTTCGGTATACTTCCTGCATCGGCTTACTCAGACCCACCATTTCCCGGAAATGACGAAGTTTGGTTAACTGGGATTCACCTTCTATAAGGGTTTCAGATTCTGTGGTAGTGAGGCTGTCTTCAACTATTTTAAGGAGTTTTTGGGGATCTACTGGTTTTGAAATATAATTTAAAGCACCGGCTTGCATCGCTTCAACTGCATGTTCAATTGATCCATATCCTGTAATCATGATAACTTTAAGGCTGGGGTATTGCCGATTGATGGTCTTTAAGAAACGCATTCCATCAATATCTCGCATCTTATAGTCAGTAATTATTAAGTCAAATACCTGATCTTCAAGCATATCCAGGGCGATCTTGCCATCAGCAGCTCCGTTCACCTCATAGCCCTGGAGATCTAACAGATTAATCAAACCGTCCCGCAAATTTTCATCGTCATCAATAATCAGAATTCTATTTTTTTCCATAAATTTTCCAGTCTAGAATTTCGAGGCTTTTGGTAATTCAATGGAGAAGATAACACCCTGCCCATATTTTGAATCAAAAGAAATTTTGCCCCCCATGTCGCTAATAATTTTATACGCAAGTGCCAGACTCACTCCTCCGCCGTTTTCCTTGGTTGTAAAATAGTAGGAAAATATTTTATTTTCATGATCTACCGGAATGCCGGGTCCGCTATCTTTGATCAGAATGAAGATTTTTTCTCCCTGCTTTTTTGATTGAATTTGTAATTTACCCTTTTCAGACATCGACTCAATGGAATTGATTACAAGGTTTAAGATAACCTGAATAAATTTATCCCTCGTAATATGCACGAAAGGGATATCTTTTTGCAACTGAATGCGCAACTCTATGGCATTTTCATAACAATATTGTTTGATGAGTTCATAGATTTCCCTCAAAATACTGTTGACATCTTCGTAGGTTGGTTTCTGATTTCCAGTACGCACTAACCGAAAAAAATGTTCCATGAGTCGACTTACCCGATCGATTTCAGAATTCAGAGTGCGTAATGACTTTTGAATTCGCTCTTCATTCTTCGGATCGAGTGAAAGAGTATTGAGAGTATTTTCTAAGATTTGACGCTGGATGGCAAGTGTACTTAAAGGATTTCTAATTTCGTGTGCTACACTGGGGGTGATTTTATGGATCGAATTAAACTTGAGGCTACGATTCAGATGGATATCATCCCAGTACTTTTGTTTATCAGGATACATAAATAGATAAAAATGTTTTCCATCGGGATTTTTTGCTGATATAAGAGAATTTACCTGAACGGTCATTTCCATCCCTTCAGGAGATACCATTTTTTGAGTGAACTGTTTCTCGGGATGATTTTCATTTTTCAGAGCCTGAAGATATTTTTGGAGCTCTTCATTTCCGGCCACTGCCTGGCCCAGCATTGCGGATACGGAATCTGAATCAGAAATTCCCAACAGATCTAATGCTTCTCTATTATAGGAAATAATATTCAGTTCATGATCTAATACGATCACACCTTCATTCATCATTTTAAGGAATCTCTCTACCAGTAATGGATTAATTTTCCCTGCATCATTTTGTCATTAATAACTCTATTTATATCGGAATAATTCTCATATGACTTTAATTGTATTTCAATTAACCCGGAAATAAGAATGACCTGTTTTTAAACTAAATAGATCATGTTCTGAAGTGGACATTTTAATATCACCGGGAACGATATCTTTTTTACGAAATTAGATATTAGTGAATAGAGTTAGAACGCAGTTTAAAATGGAAATTGAGTTTTCAATAAATGCTTGATTTTATTGATTTATGCCACTATTTTTCCGTAGATTTCAAGGATTCCAAATGGTTGTTTTGAATAAATATAAGAAAATACAGGAAGAAGTCGGTATTGTCGGTCACTCCGAAGAAATTCGAGAAGTCGTTGAACTGATCATGTCGGTAGCGCCTACCAACATTTCGGTCTTGATAACCGGTGACAGCGGAGTGGGGAAAGAAGTTGTGGCAAAAGCAATTCATAAATTGAGTCCCAGAAAGAACAAGATGATGATCGCTGTGAATTGTGGAGCTATTCCGGAAGGATTATTGGAGAGCGAGTTGTTCGGACATGAGAAAGGTGCTTATACCGGTGCCATTGCGACTAAGAAAGGATATTTCGAACTTGCTGATGGTGGCACAATTTTTTTAGATGAGATCGGCGAAACCCCGCTTCAAACCCAGGTTAAATTATTGCGGGTTTTGGAAAGTGGGGAATTTATGCGTGTTGGCAGTGGTGAACTGCGTAAAGGAGACGTCAGAGTAATCACAGCGACCAATCGTGATCTTTCCAAAATGGTGCAGGCCAAACAATTCAGAAAGGATCTATATTATCGTTTAAAGGCGATTACCATTAACATTCCTCCACTTCGTGACCGCAAGGAGGATATTCCACTGCTCTTAAAACATTTTATAGAGGAGACCGTTAAAGAAAATAACATTGAATTTAAAGGGTTTAGTGAAGAGGCAATGAGGCGTATAGAAGATTCTGACTGGTCTGGTAACATTCGGGAATTGAAGAATTTCGTTGAGTCTGTGATGGTGCTTGCTGCAGGCAAAGAAGTGGATATATCGCTGGTGAAAGAGCACTTACCCGACCACCAGGAAGTACCTTCCTCTTCATCATCATTACCCGTTCCGGTTCATACCAGTGTTGAACAGGCAGAACGGGAACTGATCTATAAAGCATTGCTGTCATTGGGAGTTGAGATTCGAGATATGAAACAGATATTATTGGATTTCAATCGAAATAATCATCAAGTTATTCAGAGAGAAGTCGAAGATGTTCAATATTCGGATGAAGTACAGCCAATAGAGGAAATGGAAAAACAGCTGATTAAAAAAGCGATGATTAAATTCAACGGTAACAAGAGGAAAGCAGCCAATGCCTTGAAAATCAGTGAACGAACATTATACAGAAAGTTAAAGGATTATGAACTGGAATAAAAATTTGGTTCTATGTATCCTGATTATTTTTATTTCATGTGCAAAATATTCTTTTCGCGGCGCACTCCCATCATATCTGGAAACGTTGTATATTCAGGATTTTCAAGATAAAACCAATTATCCGGGCGCTTGGGAAAATTTTATGCAGCAGGTGACCAATGCTTTTATTATCGACAATTCTCTCAAAGTCATTGAAGATGAAAAATCGGCTGATCTGGTTTTAAAAGGAACACTCATGTCTGTGAAGAGAAGACCAACAAGCATTAATCCGCAGGAGACCGTTCAGGAATATCAGATGGTCTTGACAATCAGGACGGAGTGTTTTAATACTCACTCCCAAAAACCGTTGTGGAGTGGGAATATTTCTCGATTTGGTATCATTGATGGAGCTGCGCTCCGGGATGAAATTGATAACGCAATTTTAGTTGCAATTGATCAAATAGTTGAGGATATTATTTCGAAAACCATCGGAGCATGGTAATTAATAAATTCAGTATTCTCAAGATGTTAACATTTTAAAGGGGAAGGTTCATGTCCCAATTTTTTAATACCGAGAATCTCAAGGAATTTCTGGATCAAAATCCTGATTCTATGGCCTTTGCCCACCTTGGAGCCCGTTTGATTGATGAAGGTGAATATCAGGGCGCCATTGATGTTTGTCAGAAAGGACTGGATAAGCATCCGAAATATTCTTTTGGCCATTTCATCTTGGGAACGGCTCATTACCATGTAAAAAATTATACCGATGCGAAAAGGGAATTGGAAAAAGCTATTGCTTACGATCCCAATAATCCCCGGGCCTGGGAGATCCTCTCGGCCATTAATGAGATTCTAAATCTCAATGATGACTCAAAAGAAAGCAATCTGCAATCATATTTAATTGATTTTTTAAACAAAGATGCCTCATCACAATATATTTTTGAAATAGATGCACCTACTGCTGAAGCACCTCAGGCAAACCAGGCTGAATCTCCCCAGGAACTCCCTGCCGAGGAAGCACCGGCAGAAATTGTTCCCCAGGAAAAAGATGTGGGAGAAATGCTGGATGATGTTCTCGCCGGAGGTGAAGAGGAATATGATTTCGACAAAACCCTGGATGAGGTTTTTAAAGAAAAAGAAGAACAGGCCACCGTCGATGAAAAACAGCCGGAAGAAAAACTTCCCCAGATTCAAGAAGATGCAACCTCAGAGATAGTCCCTTCCGACAACGAGGGGTTGGTGAGTGCGGATGAATTTACGACAGCCATCGAATCATTTTTCTCAGATTATGAGAAAGAAGAAGAGAGTAGTGTCTCTCCTCCTGCAGAATCTGAAGAAGAACCGGATGAGATGAAGACGTCTGAAACTCAACCAGAATTACCTTCCGCGGAAGTGCCGGCTGAAGAATTGGAAGAGTTGACAGAGACAGATGCTTCTCCTGAGACATTGCCGGAATTTGATCCTTCGACGTTGGAATCAGAAACTGAGGATACTTCTTTAGAGGACACTGCCCAAGCGCCACCTGACACGGTTCAGGATGCTACAAAACCGGATGATGAATTCCTGGATTTTCAATCATTTGTTTCAGATGTTATCAAAGATACTGAGGAAGAGCCTCCAACTGGCGTTATTCAGGAGGTTCCGGATCTGCCGGAGATCACTGAGCAGGAGGGTATGCCTGAGGAAATGGCTGCTCCCTCCGATACTGAGCCACCTATTCCCGAAGAAGAAAGCAGTTCTCTGGAAGAGATGATTTCACCTGAAGTAACTG